>JBEKMF010000076.1:0-11989 GCA_050008655.1 Smithellaceae bacterium | reverse complement strand
TATTTTCCACCCAGGCCCTATCTACTAAAATCGGGACTAAATCCGGATCAGGAAAATAACGGTAATCATGTGCTTCTTCTTTACTGCGCATCGAAGTAGTTGATCCCTGCGCGTCATCCCAAAGCCTCGTCTCCTGAACCACAGTGCCGCCGTTTTCCACAATATATTGCTGCCGCTTGATCTCGTATTCCAGGGCGCGCTGCACATTGCGGAAAGAATTCATGTTTTTCAGTTCAGTCCTTGTACCAAATTCTTTTTGCCCTTTCGCGCGAATGGAAACGTTAGCGTCACAACGGAAGGAACCCTCCTCCATATTGCCATCGCAAATTTCCAGATAAACAAGAATTTCATGCAGCCGCTTAAGATAGTCAGCCGCTTCTTCGGACGAGCGCATATCCGGCTCACTAACAATCTCAATCAAGGGAACTCCGGTACGGTTGAGATCAACATAACTGACGGGATTATGCTCATCGTGTATCAGTTTGCCGGCGTCTTCTTCCATGTGAATTCTGGTAATTCCGATTTTTTTTTGTTTTCCGTCCACATCCAGTATAACGGAACCATGTTCCGCCAGGGGATAGGCATATTGCGATATTTGATAGCCCTTGGGGAGGTCGGGATAAAAATAATTTTTACGCGCGAAACTGCAGGATTTATTAATTTCACAATCGGTCGCCAATGCCATTTTCATGGCGAATTCGACAACTTTTTTATTTAACACCGGCAAAACCCCCGGCATTCCCAGACAAATCTGACAGGTATGACTATTAGGAGCTGCGCCGAATTTAGTGGAACAGCCACAAAATATTTTTGTATCCGTTAAAAGTTGGGCGTGTACTTCCAACCCGATGACCGCTTCAAAATCCATTACAGCTTCGGCCTCCTCTTTTCAATTTTGGCATTTTTCTCGTAGGCGGAGGCTATTTGAATTAATTTTCCTTCTTCAAAATGGCCGGCTAAAAATTGCACTCCAATAGGCAAGCCGCCGGACGTGAAGCCGCAGGGAACGGAAATTCCGGGGATTCCCGCGAGATTTCCGGAAATGGTGAAAATATCGGAAAGGTACATTTGTAAAGGATTATCGGTTTTTTCCCCGATTTTAAATGCCGGCGTAGGTGTTGTAGGTGTCAGAATTACGTCACATTTTTTGAATGCTTCTTCAAAGTCCTGCTTGATTAATGATCGTACCTGAGAAGCTTTTTTATAGTAGGCGTCATAATATCCGGCAGATAAAGCATACGTGCCAATCATAATTCTTCTTTTAACTTCAGCGCCAAATCCTTGCATGCGCGTCCTTTTATACATATCCAATAAATCGCCGCTGTCCGGTGATCTAAAGCCGTATTTTACGCCATCATAGCGCGCCAGATTGGAAGATGCTTCCGCCGGAGCGATAATATAATAAACCGCCAAACAGTATTGCGTGTGCGGCAAGGATATTTCCACAATTTTTGCGCCGCTTTTTTCCAGCACGGAATTTGCCTTTTGCACGGCGGAATTCACTTCCGGATCAATTCCTTCGACAAAGTATTCCTGGGGAATTCCTATCTTCCAGCCTTTAATATCACGACCAACAAATTGCCGGTAATCGGAAGTTTCTGCCCGAACCGATGTTGATTCTTTCGGATCGTAACCGGCCAGAACATTCATCATAATGGCGCAATCTTCCACATCTTTAGTGAAGGGGCCGATTTGATCCAGTGAAGAAGCAAAAGCAATCAGACCAAAACGTGATACGCGGCCATAAGTCGGCTTCATTCCGACGATGCCGCAAAGCGCCGCGGGCTGACGGATAGAGCCGCCGGTATCGGAACCTATAGAAGCAATGCATTCATCAGCGGCAACCGCTGTGGCCGATCCGCCGCTGGAACCGCCGGGGATTCTTTCCAAATCCCACGGATTACGAGTAAGACCAAAATATGATGTTTCCGTGGAAGAACCCATGGCAAACTCATCCATATTGGTCTTGCCTACAAACACCGCGCCGGCATCCCGGAGCTTTTCCACGACTGTGGCATCATAAGGAGGGATGAAATTATGCAAAATATGCGAACCGCAAGTTGTGGTTATTCCTTTGGTGCAGACAATATCTTTTAGGGCTATAGGAATACCGCTTAAGGCTTTAATGTCGCCCTTTTTAATATCTTTGTCGGCTTTGTCAGCCGCAGCCAGAGCTTCTTCTTTCACGAGCCGGATGTAAGAATGCACCCGCTTTTCCACAGCGTCGATTCTTTGAAATACGGACTGGGCAATTTGCACTGCCGATGTTTTGCCTTCTTTAATTTTTTCCTGCAATTCATGAATGGTTAACTGATGCAATTCCATAAATATCTTTACTCGATTACTTTTGGTACGCGTCAATCTATCAGTTTAGGTACGCGCTATTTTAGTCTATTACCTTAGGTACGCGGAAGAACTCTCCGCGAGCATCCGGCGCATTGGCCAGCGACTTTTTCGTACCGATAGAATCCACAATATCATCTTCGCGAAAAGCGTTAGTCACGGCAATAGCGTGGCTCATCGGTTCTACGCCTTTAGTGTCGATTTCATTTAACTTATCTATATAGAGCAGAATATCGTTGAGCTGAGCGGTAAACTTATCTGTTTCCTTACCCGTTATTTCCAGACGAGCTAAATGCGCTACATATTCCACTTCCTGAGAATTTAGTTTCAATCACAATCCTCCCTAAAATACTTTCCAGTATGGCTTAATCCCCGCTATAACCTGCTTAATTACCTGATTCGTCTCTTCATCGGCTTCCTTCTCCAAAGAAGAAAGCTTTTCTTTCGTGCAATGTGTTTCATCCAGCATCTCTTCCAAAACAGCCTTCACCGATTTGGTTAGACCCGCAATGTGATATCCGCCCTCCAACACCGCTACCAAGCGCCCGCGGCAACAGGAATCGGCTATCGTGAGCAAAATACGTGTTAGCGCGGCAAACCCTTCCGGCGTTACCCGCATGCTGCCCAAGGGATCCTGAAAATAAGTATCGAACCCGGCAGATAACAAAACTAATTCCGGTTTAAAATGCAGCGCCACTGGCTGTAAAATTTTGCGGAATATTTTGACAAAGGAGGCGTCTCCCGCCCCTCCGCGCAAAGGAACGTTGATTGTGTAGCCTTCTCCCTTACCCTGGCCGATCTCCTGCAGACTTCCCGTCCCCGGGTAATATGGATACTGATGAGTGGAAAAATACAAAATCCGCGGATCATTGTAAAAGCTGTGTTGGGTGCCATTGCCGTGGTGCAAATCCCAATCCACAATCAGTATCCTTTTCAAGCGATGTTTTAAAATAGCATACATTGCCCCGATGGCAATATTATTGAATATGCAAAAACCTGCGGCTCTATCTTTTTCCGCATGGTGCCCTGGAGGTCTCACCAAAGCAAAAGCATTGTTAACTTCACCTTCGATAACACTGTCAATAGCATTGCAAACGCCTCCCACCGCCAGCTTTGCTACCGCGTAAGTTTCCGGACTAGTTGCCGTATCCGGATCGAGAAACACACTACGCTCCCCTGCTGTAGCGGCAATATATTCAACATAGGAGGGGTTATGGATGGTTTCAATTTCTTTATGGGTGGCTTCGCGCGGTTCAATTTCCGTAAATTTCCAGGCCATCAAGGGATTATGCAGCATTTCATAAATTGCCGCTAGTCTTTCAGGACTCTCCGGATGGCCAAAGCCGGCTAAATGCCACAAGTAACGTTGATCTTCGACAATACCTGTTTTCCTAGACACACGCACCTTCTTTCGTCACCACTCAGTAAAAAATTATCGGTCGTGTATCATAAATGGTCGGAAAGAGCAAAATATTTCCCCTGTTGCTAAAATAAATATGCAGAATAAATTTATGTCGTTGCCCTAAATTTAGCAGAAAACTAATTCTATTAACCAATGTTCGGCTTTTTCAGGAATATTTGTTCTCTCCGGCCGCGTTTCTGCTCTTGCCTTCAGAAAAATAACCCCCGAATATCTATCGCAAAAAACATTGACAAAAACAGCAATCAATATATAGGGTAATCTCTCAATTTTTTAGGAGTTGACAATCAATGTTGGGCATCGGAATGCAAGAGCTTATTCTAATTGCAATAGTCGCTTTGCTTGTTGTCGGGCCCAAAAAATTGCCGGATTTGGCCAAGACACTGGGCAAAAGTTTCAGTGAACTACGCAAGGCAGCAGATGGCATCACCGAGGAACTCAAACAAACATTGCAAAATGACGAAAAACAAAAAGATGACAGCTTGAAAGATTCACTTTTATTGAAGAAGACCGATGCCGATGAAACCAAGCCGGCACTCTCCAATAAAGACGCCGACAAATGATTGATTCCAAAATAATCTTTCCTGATTAAAAATAAAAAAATTAACGCATAAATTATGGAAACTAACGAAGATCATAAGATGTCCCTGACTGAACATTTAATAGAGCTACGCAAAAGGCTTTTTTACATTATAATCGCTCTGCTTATCGGTTTTGGCGCCTGTTATTATTATAAGGATTTGATTTTCGATATAATTACCAAACCGCTCACCAAAGTCCTTCCTAAAAATGGTTATCTTATCTATACCGGACTGACGGAAGCTTTTTTTGTTTACATGAAATTAGCTTTTTTTGCTTCCCTGATAATTACCAGCCCTTTCATCCTTTATCAAATATGGAAATTCATTTCACCGGGATTACTGCTTAAGGAAAAAAAATACGTGGCTCCTTTTGTCTTTTTTTCCACCTTGCTTTTTACGGGTGGTGTTTTATTCGGCTACTTTATCGTCCTGCCGCCCGCCTTTGAATTTTTTGTCAGTTTTAACAATCAATATCTGCAGGCCATGATTTCATTTGGCGATTACCTTTCACTCTTTGTAACCTTTTTGCTGGGCTTTGGATTATCCTTCGAACTGCCTATATTTATTTTCTTTTTGGCTAAATTGGGGATAGTCAACTCTAAAATGCTTTCCAAACAAAGAAGGTACGCTATTTTAATCATTTTTATCGTTGCCGCAATTTTAACGCCTTCACCCGATGCTTTAAGTCAAATATTGATGGCAATACCCTTGATGTTTTTGTATGAAATTAGTATATTTGTGGCCAGATTTGCCGCAAAGGAAAAAACAAATTCTGAAAATAAAGAACAATAGTTGGTAAAATTATGACCATACGACGTCGTATAAAATTAAGTATCGAAAATGATGGGGAAATTAAGAAGCTTTCCACGCTTTTTGCCGTTTTTATGGGCTTAATGCTTATTATCCTATTCGTAACAGTTGGCGGAACTATTATCTACTACGCCCTGACTTTAGATCTGCCCAGCATTGATACGCTTAAAGATTACCGCCCCAGCATAGCTTCCAGAGTTTACGATGACAACAATGAGCTGATTGATGAATTCTTCTTGGAAGATAGAAAAATAGTGAAGATAGAAGAAGTTCCGAAGGCCGTCCAGTATGCTTTTGTTGCCTCGGAAGACTCTCGTTTTTACCAGCATCAGGGTTTGGATATTCAAAGTATTTTTCGCGCACTGTTCAAAAATTTTGAAGCAGGGCACATCGTCCAGGGCGGAAGTACCATTACCCAGCAAGTAGCGAAGATGATGTACCTTTCACCGGAAAAAAAGTACATCCGCAAACTGAAGGAAGTGATTCTCGCTTACAAAATCGATGAGTATCTTTCCAAAGATGAAATTCTAAATTTATATTTAAATCAAATTTATCTGGGACACGGAACTTACGGAATAGAATCGGCAGCGCTCGGTTACTTTGGCAAAACTGCCAAGGAATTGACCCTGCCCGAGGCGGCGCTTTTAGCCGGCCTGCCGAAAGCGCCCAATACGTATTCTCCATTTCTCTATTTTGATAAAGCAAAGCAAAGACAAGCTTACGTTCTTGCGCGCATGGTGGAAGACGGCTACATATCCAAAGAAGAAATGGAAAAAGCATATGCCGCTCCGCTGCAGTTGCGGCCGATGAAACCCAAAGATAAAGTCGCGGCTTATTTTGTGGAAAATGTCCGCCGCTACGTGCAGGAAAAATACGGTGCCGACGTTCTATATAAGGAAGGTCTATCAATATACACGACTTTGAATCTGTCCGCGCAACAAGAAGCGCGTGATGCTGTGGAAAAAGGTTTAACGGAATTGGAAGAAAGACAAAAATACGAGCGCGGGCTGGTGCAAGGCGCACTGTTCTGTATGGATGTGAAAACAGGAGCTATTCGAGCGATGGTCGGGGGACGCGACTTCAATAAGAGCGAATTCAACCGTGCGACTCAGTCTCGCCGACAGGCCGGATCTGCTTTTAAACCGCTGATCTATACGGCAGCATTCGATAAAGGTTTGAATCCTTCAACACGATTTGTTGATTCCCCTATTATAATAGAAGATCCAACTGCAGAAGACGGTCTCTGGAAACCGAGAAACTTTGATGAAAAATTCTTAGGACCGACAACCATGAGAACTGCTCTGGTTCAATCGCGAAATATTATAACAATCAAAATTCTGCAGGAAATCGGCGTTGATTACGCGGCATCTTACGCCGCGAATATGGGCATTTCTTCTCCTATAGCGCGGACATTATCGATGGCGCTGGGTGTATCGGGCGTAACTCTGGAAGAACTCGTGAGAGCTTATGATGTCTTGGCGAATCAGGGCAAAAAGGTAACTCCTTATTTTATTAAAAAAATTGTTGATCGTACCGGCAACGTTTTTGAAGAAACTAAACCTCAGTCTGAACAGGTCATTGATCCCCGAATAGCCTTCATGACATCTTACATTATGCGCGATGTTGTAGAAAGCGGTACTGGCAGACGGGTTAAAAGCATTGGCAGACCGGTTGCCGGAAAAACAGGAACGACGAATGACTATCGCGACGCCTGGTTTATCGGTTTTACTCCTTCCCTAATAACCGGAGTTTGGCTAGGCTTTGATCAAGAAGTTTCTTTGGGAAAACAAGAAGTAGGCGGAAGAGCAGCGGCTCCTATTTGGTTGTATTTCATGGAAAAAGTGTTGAAAAACACGCCGGTGGAAACTTTTCCTACACCGGACGGCATCGTATTTGTAAAGGTTGACGCAAAAACGGGAAAGCCGGCAAACGAATCGGAGAATGGCACTATTTACGAGTGCTTCCTGGATAGCGCACAGCCCAATGAAAACTCCAAAGATTTCCTCGAAGAAAAAGAAGATTTATTCCGGTAAAAAGAGGGGTATTATATTGCCCCGCTAAGCTTCGCACACGGGATTAATTCCACTTTCGCTTCGAACTTCACGTAGCCCGTTTTCAGCGGGTGTCATTGATTCAATTAATCAATTTCGACATGTGACCTTTAGGTAATGCGCTACACTTTCGAAATTGGAGTTTCACAATAAAGGGACTTGACAAAAACTTTTTTTTTCGTTATTAGGAAACTAAGAACAGGAATGAAATTATGTTTCTTAAAGATTTAACCAGCGGCAATAACCTGATAATTAACATCGTTAGGGTACTCGTAGTAGTACTCAGGGGGTCTGCCGCTCTCTGTATCTTTAAGAAATAACATAAAAGATACGAGCCGCGGGCCCCTAAATCCCGCGGCTTTTTTTGTGTCAGCAAAGCCGCTTTTCTCCAAAGAAACCAGCGGCTTTTTTATTAATGAGACTCCAATTCCGCAAGTGTAGCGCAGTGGAATTGGTAAGTCGAATTATCCCAGCCGGAGGCTGCGGATATCCTGCGCAAGTAAGACGAGTCTCAGGGTTACAGCGGGTAAAATTTTAATATCTTTACGAAACCAAGGAGAAATTAAATGAAATTAAAGGGTTCCCAAATTCTGCTGAAGATGCTGGAAGAAGAAAAAGTGGATATCATTTTCGGATACCCGGGTGGATCAGTTCTGGATATTTACGATCAACTTTATAAAAGTAAAATCAAACATATCTTAGTCCGCCATGAACAGGGAGCTGTACATGCCGCCGACGGCTATGCCCGCGCTACCGGAAGAGTGGGAGTTTGCCTGGTAACTTCCGGTCCAGGAGCCACCAATACCGTTACCGGCATCGCCACTGCTAATATGGACTCCATTCCGATAGTTGTTTTTACGGGACAAGTACCAACAGCCTTGATCGGCAATGATGCTTTTCAGGAATCCGACATCACGGGCATAACGCGTCCCTGCACCAAACACAATTTTTTGGTGAGAAGCGTGGAAGAACTTGCTTCAACCATCAAGGAAGCTTTTCATATTGCGCGCTCGGGGCGGCCGGGTCCGGTTTTGGTGGACTTGCCGAAAAACGTGATGGCGACGGAAACCGACTACGATCCCGCCAGTATCAAGATTAGAAACTATGATATATTTCATAAGCCGGCCCCCAAGAAAATGGCTCAGGTTTTAGAAATGCTGGCTCAGGCCAAAAAGCCTTTAATTATGACCGGCGGCGGTGTCATTCTGGGCAAAGCTGCGGCAGAACTGACTGAACTGGCAAGATTCTATCAGATCCCCGTCACCGGCACCTTGATGGGATTGGGTTCCTTCCCGGGCACAGATCCGCTATGGCTAGGCATGTTAGGAATGCACGGCACTTTCTATGCGAATATGGCGGTTAGCCACTGTGATTTGCTTATTGCCGTGGGCGTAAGGTTCGACGACCGCGTCACGGGCACGATTGAAACTTTTGCCACCAACGCCAAAATTATTCAAATCGATATTGATCCTTCCTCCATCAACAGAAATGTTGTCGTGGAGTTACCTATTATCGGCGAAACTAAGGCCACTCTTCGGGATATGATTAAATTTTTGGCCGAACACAACTATTCTCCATCATCAAAAGAGCGGAAGGAATGGTTAAAGCAAATTGCCGAATGGAGGGAAAAAGTTCCGCTTACATACTGTCAAAACGGCGAGGTTATCAAACCGCAGTACGTCATCGAAACGCTCCGCAAATTGACTGGCGGCAATGCCATTATCACCACCGAAGTCGGCCAGAACCAAATGTGGACGGCGCAATTTTTCCAGTTTGATAAGCCCAATACTTTCATCACGTCCGGCGGATTGGGCACAATGGGCTATGGCCTGCCCGCGGCGATCGGCGTCAAGTGTGCATTCCCTGATAAACAAGTTGTGGATATAGCCGGCGACGGCAGTATCCAAATGAATATTCAGGAACTGGCCACCGCCGCTCAGTATAAAATTGCCGTAAAAATCGTTCTTCTGAATAACGGCTATTTGGGCATGGTGCGCCAGTGGCAGGAATTATTTTATGAAAAACGTTATTCACACACAGATATGACTTATGCTCCGGACTTCGTCAAATTGGCTGAAGCATACGGCATTATAGGTTTGCGCGCGACAAAACCGGAAGAAGTGGAACCGATTTTGCAAAAAGGGCTTTCTATCGATAAGCCTGTTTTGATGGATTTTAGGGTCTCCCGTGAGGAATGTGTTTATCCCATGGTGCGCCCGGGTGAATCCATCAGCGAAATGGAGCTGGGAACCAGAGAAATGATAAATTAATAAATATATGGAGAAAGGTTAATAGGCATGGAAAAAAAGGAGCACATAATCTCGATACTTGTTTACAATAAACCGGACGTGTTGGCACGAATTGCAGGAACACTGGGCGGTAAAGGATACAACATTGAAAGTCTCTGCGTGAACACAACCACCCAATACGAAATATCGAAAATAGTAATGGCCACGATAGGCAATCAGGCTACTATTGCCAGAATCGAAGGCCAATTGCAGAGACTTGTCGATGTAATTCAAGTCGATGATTTAACCAATGTCGACTCGATTCACCGGGAAATGATTCTCGTTCGGTTGAATTTGGCCGATGATAAAAAAGAACAGATAAAAAAAGCGATTGACACTTACAAATGGAAGGTAATAGTTTCCAACGATGCTTTTGTAATTCTGGAAATTACGGGCGATAAACCGGAAATCGATCTTGCCCTTGCCCGATTGGAACCTTTGGGTATCACCGATATTACCAGAACGGGCATTGTGGCTTTGGATTTAAAAAGCTGATCCTTTAATAAACTAAATCTTATTTATCTAAATAGTAGGGAGGTTATATGGCAAAAATTAATTTTGGCGGCGTTCAAGAAGACGTTATCACGGCAGAAGAATTTTCTCTAAAGAAAGCGCAGCAAGTTTTAAAAAATGAAGTAGTTGCTGTTCTCGGATACGGCGTTCAAGGCCCGGCACAGGCAATGAATATGAAGGATAACGGCATTAATATCATTATCGGCCAGGCTAAGGAAGATAAGTCCTATTGGGATAAAGCCGTGGCTGATGGCTGGGTTCCCGGTAAAACACTTTTTACCATTGAAGAAGCTGTAAAACGCGGCACTATCATTCAATACCTGGTTTCTGATGCCGCGCAGATGATGCTCTGGCCCAAAGTAAAGGCAAATCTCAAAAAAGGCGATGCCCTTTATTTTTCACATGGTTTCTCCATCGTCTATAAAGACCAGACCGGCGTGATTCCGCCTGATTTCGTGGATGTAATTATGGTCGCTCCTAAAGGCTCGGGAACTAGCGTCCGCAGAAATTTCCTGGACGGCAGCGGCATTAACAGCAGTTTCGCCGTTCATCAGGATACCACCGGCCGCGCCAAAGAAAGAACTCTGGCGTTGGGTATCGCTATCGGTTCCGGTTTTCTGTTTCCCACGACTTTCCAGATGGAAGTATATAGTGATCTGACCGGTGAGCGCGGCGTGCTCATGGGTGCGCTGGCCGGCATGATGGAAGCACAGTACAACGAATTGCGCAAACATGGCCATACTCCGAGCGAAGCATTTAATGAAACCGTGGAAGAACTGACACAGAGCCTTATTCGTCTGGTGGGTGAAAACGGCATGGATTGGATGTATGCTAATTGCAGCACCACCGCTCAACGCGGCGCACTGGATTGGCGGCATAAATTCCGCAAGGCGGTGGAACCGGTATTTAAGGAACTTTATAAATCAGTCGCCAAGGGCAAGGAAACGGCAATAGTGCTCAAAGCCAACAGCGCTCCTGATTACAAAGTAAAGCTCGACGCGGAATTAAAAGAAATGCGGGAATCGGAAATGTGGCAGGCCGGAGCGGCTGTCCGTTCTCTGAGGCCGGAAAAACGCAAAAAATGACCTCTTCGTAAAAAGTCCATCTGCTGCGTTGCGCTGCATCTCTCGTCATTGCGACGTATATGAAGAATACGACTCATTCCTCGCGATTTGTGCGCCTTGCATCTGGAACTTTTTACAAAGCCGTCTATTGATTTTTAAAGTAATGTTTTGCAATTTATTGAAAGAAAATTAAGGGAGAGAAAATTATGAGAAGCGATCTCATGAAAAAAGGTCTGGAGCGCGCACCGCACCGCTCGCTCTTTAAAGCTATGGGCTACACCGACGAAGAAATAGAGCGGCCTTTGATCGGCGTCGTCAATTCCGCGAATGAAATTATCCCCGGACATATTCACCTGGATTTAATCACGCAGGATGTCAAAGCTGGAATCCGCATGGCTGGCGGCACTCCGGTTGAATTTCCGGTAATCGGAGTTTGCGACGGCATAGCAATGGGACATGCCGGCATGAAATATTCTCTGGCCAGCCGGGAGTTGATTGCCGATTCCATTGAAATCATGGCCATGGCCCATCCTTTTGACGCGCTGGTTTTTATCCCTAACTGCGACAAGATTATTCCCGGTATGCTCATGGCAGCGCTGCGCTTAAATATACCGTCCATTTTTATCAGCGGTGGCCCGATGCTCGCGGGACAGATGGAAGGAAAAGCCGTTGACCTCATCAGCGTTTTTGAAGGGGTCGGTGCGGTTAAAGCTAAGAAGATGACCGAAGCCAGTTTAAAGCAATTGGAAGATTGCGCCTGTCCCGGTTGCGGCTCCTGCTCCGGCATGTACACCGCAAATTCCATGAATTGCGTCACAGAAGCTTTAGGTCTCGGGCTTCCCGGAAACGGTACGGTTCCGGCGGTGCATGCGGCGCGCCGGAGGCTCGCTAAACACGCGGGGATGAAAATAATGGATTT
>JBEKMF010000075.1:0-11999 GCA_050008655.1 Smithellaceae bacterium | reverse complement strand
ATGACTGAAGCGGATGCAACTTCTCCCGCTTCGGTAAAGTTAGATTTGAGATCATCATCTGTAACTTTATAAGACAGATTGCCGACATACAAATTCTTGTTCATTTTAATCCCCTTTCTTGTTGACTATCTTCTGTTTAACCTTCATTCCCCCGTGGGGCCCCATAAAGCATCAAAATCACCCCCATCCGTCTCCCGGTTGAGAAGGAAGGAAAAAGTGAGGGGCTTGCATGCCTTACCTCTTGAGCTTTTTTAAAGCTCATTACTGCTCAAAGAAAAAACCACCAACACTCCGCAGAGCATGGTGGTTGTGTCTCGTTTATAAAGAAATTGTCAACATTCTAAAACATAAACACACTATATTTTCCTGTAATTTGGTCACAATAGCGATTAATAGTCAAGAAGGATTTTCTTTTTCTTAGAAGCACCCGGCATCAGAAATTTGGCTCAAAAAATACTAAATTCATTGTATTAATCTCACCGGACACCAATTTGTTCGTTCAATTGCTTTTTTTCTGATATAATTCTCCAAATTTCGCTAGTGTATTTTCGCAAGGCCGAAACGCCGCTAATTAAGGAGGAGGTTATGTTTGATTATATTCTGACCAAAGAGCAAATCAAGATCAGGGATGAGGTTCGTGATCTCGTGAAATGGACGCCGCGCCAAATGATTTTGGATATGGATACGGATAAAATTAAATTCCCCAAAGAATTTTTACAGGAAGCAGGCAGGCGCAATCTCTTGGGCTGCCGCTACCCTAAAAAATGGGGAGGCAGGGAAATGGACTGGGTAACTACTTGCATGATTATGGAAGAAGTGGGAACGCTCGGTTATGAATTTGCCTGCGTTTTCGGTGTGGGAGCCGAATTGGTTTGTGACGCCATTATCCTGCACGGTACCGATGAGCAAAAAGAAAAGTATGTAAAGCCTTTGCTCAAAGGGGAGATTTTTGCGGCGGAGTGCCTTACCGAACCGCGGGGCGGTTCGGATTTTTTTGGAGCCACAACCAAAGCTGAAGATAAAGGCGATTATTATCTGTTGAATGGCCAGAAGCGTTTTATTGTCGGCGCTGAAGGAGCGGATTTTTTTCTTGTTTACGCCCGCAGCAATCCTGAGGCAAAACCGCAGGAAGCAATAACCTGTTTTATCGTGGATCGCGGTTCGGGTGTGGAAGTGAAATATCTTTACGGCTTAATGGGTTGCCGCGGCGGCGGAACCGGCCGCATTATCTTTCGCAATGTGAAAGTACCCAAGAAAAACGTAGTGGGAAAAATTCAGGGGGCCTACGCGGTTTTTAATACCATGATGATACCGGAACGCTTGGGCACTGCCGCGATGACCATCGGCGCCGCCCGCCCTGCTCTCGATATCGCTACCCAGTATACATCGAAACGCAAAGCGTTCGGCCAGATAATCAATCAATTTGAAGGCGTAAGTTTCCAGATTGCCGAAGCTGCCATGCTTCTGGATGCGGCTCGGGCAATGGCCTATGTTACAGCCCGCGCTGTGGATGCGGGAGTAGATATGAATCGGATAAGACGCATGGTTTCGCAAAGCAAAAAATTTATCACCGAATCATGCCAGAAGGTCGTCCACAATTCCATGCAGGTAATGGGTGGTATTGCCTACACTAATGTCTTTCCGATTGAACGCATCTACCGTGATGTTCGCCTGGCTTCAATTTGGACAGGCACCAGCGAAGTTATGTCCATGATCACGGCTCATGAATGGTATCGCGAATACTTTCAGGAAAAGGCAAAGGGCAAAACCCGCGACCATGAACTCGACGCCCCGGAAGCTTTTGATGAAGAAAAAATCTATGACGATGACGATATGTGGAAGAAAGGATGGCAGTGAAACTCAAATATTGCAAACGCAGTTTGCAATATTTGTTAGTTGAACTATCCCCGAAGCGAAGGGGGCAGTGACACCTTCTTCAGGAGCGTAGCGAACTGAAATATGCAAGTCGAACTTTGCCGCGAGTGAAACGAAGCGGTATAATGAGAAATAGTCCGCAAGTGCAGCGCAGCAATATCTGTTAGTTGAATTATCCCGCAAAGCGAAGCGTCGCGGCGTAGATGACACAATTTTATGAAAATAAAGTTATAAACTGTTTGACCAAATCCATTCATTTTATTATATTTAGCAACGAACAGTATTGACCTGGAGAATGTGCTAATATTTTGCTATGGTATTAATCATTATTGAGGGAGGTTCAGACTATGTCTAAATCAAGAGATATAAAAAGAGACGCTAAGAAAAAACCAACCAAGACAGCAAAAGAAAAAAAAGAAGCGAAAAGATTGAAGAAAGCAGCCAAAGAAGTAATATAGTGAGACTCAAATATTGCAAGCATGGCGCAGTAATCTTTGTTAGTCGAACTATCCCCGAAGCGCAGCGGAGCGGGATAAAGAACACCATCCGCATACGCTATGCTTCAAAAAATTCATAGCTATTCCTGAACTAATGTGGATAGAGAGAGAAGCTTGTGTTCTTTTCACAGGCATTCGGTTGTATTTTTTTTGTTGCGGTTAATCCCAGCATAACGGAGTTATCATGAAAATCAAATTTCTCGGGGCAGCAAGAGAAGTTACCGGCTCTTGCTTTATTATTGAAACGGACAAGGCAAGATTCGCTGTTGACTGCGGCATGCATCAGGGTAGCGATGAAACAGAAAAACGCAACTGGGATGTCGAGGTATATGAACCTGAGCGTATAGATTTTATCCTGATTACTCATGCGCATATCGATCATTCGGGTTTACTTCCCCGTATTGTCCAGAAAGGATTTCGCGGCCCTATTTACGCGACCGCGCCCACTGGAGACCTGGTGAAAATATTGCTGCTCGATAGCGCTCATATTCAAGAGGTAGAGGCTGGCTGGAAAATAAAAAAAATGCAGCGCAGCGGCGGAAGTCCGGATGTTAAGCCTCTTTATACGGTAAAAGATGCCCAAGCCGTGGCCCCTTTGATTAAAACCAAAACTTACGAAAATATCTTTAGCCCCGCCAATGGAATAAAAGCAAATTTCCGGGATGCCGGCCATATTTTGGGAGCGGCCATACTGGAATTATTTCTCGAAGAAAACGGCACAACTACCAAGTTGGTCTTTTCCGGTGATATCGGCCGTCGCCATCAATTATTAATGGAAAATCCCAGCATAATAAGCGAGGCAGACTTTCTTTTTATGGAATCAACTTATGGCAACCGCAATCATAAGGGCGAGGAAGACAGCTTAAATGAACTGGCCGAAGCAATCAGTTATAGCTATAAAAGAGGCGAGAAAATCATTATTCCCGCGTTCGCGGTAGAAAGGACGCAGGAAATTCTTTATTCACTGCATCTTCTGTCCATGGCGGGAAAGTTGCCCAAAGATCTCCCGGTTATTTTGGATAGCCCGCTGGCAATTCAGGCGACAGAAATATTCCGCCGCTACCGCTCATATCTTGATGAAGAAACACAAAACCTTTTGAAAAAGGGCGAAGATCCTTTGGATCTGCCGCAACTTCAGTTTTCATCGACAACCGAACAATCGATGCAAATTAATAAATTAAAGGGATCGGCAATTATTATTTCCGCAAGCGGCATGGCCAATGCCGGAAGGGTAAAACATCATTTGCGGCATAATTTGTGGCGTCCGGGTGCCAGCGTTGTTTTTGTCGGCTATCAGGCGGAGGGAACTCCCGGCCGCAGGATAGTGGATGGCGCGAAGACCATTCGTCTTTTCGGTGAAGACATTAGCATAAAGGCCAAAATATGGACTATCAGCGGTTTTTCCGCGCATGCGGGCCAGGATCAGCTTTTGGATTGGCTGGGACATTTTCAGAGTAAAAAAATGCAGATATTTTTAGTTCACGGTGAAATTTCCGTGCAGGAATATCTGGCTTCTTTAATCAGAAAAAGATTTGGTTTTGCTGTAACAATACCGGAATATCTGGAAGAAATACGTCTAAAAGCCGGCACTGAGTTCGAAGAAGTAAAACCGATGAAGATTGAAGAGTCGAAAATCGATTGGGATTTGCTATTAGGCGATTTGGAATCAAAAATTTCTTCTCTGAAAGGCCTGAAGAAAAAGCTCCAATCGATGCCTTTGAGCAAACAAATGGAAATCAGGGATACTCTGCGCGAAGCGCATGTCAATATTAACGAGATAAAGTCGGATTTGTAGTTACACCGAATATGACTATCTCAATTGTAAATTTTTATTCCCGGATGAAAAATTAGCGCCATTTTTTCGATGGCGTCCACAATGCGCGGCGATGCCCTGCTGATCAAGTCGGTATCAATAGGATAAATTCTATTATTATCTACCGCCGGTACTCCTTTGAATTCTTGCCAGAAGCTTTTTCCCGCCGCAAATTCTTTGTCGCCGGCCATCGGCGCAAAAAGAATTATATCCGGCGCTGCTCCCATGATGCCCTCCGCACTGTAGCGGGGATAGCGGGCGGTGTCGAGACCCGCAACATTAACGCCTCCGGCTCGCTCAATTACTTCATTGATTAAAGTGCCTCTGCCGGCCGTAATAACGGGCTCTAAACCAATCTGAAAAAAAACGCGCGGTTTACTTTTATGGTTTATTTGCGCCGTAATATTGTTTAATCTTTTTTGAAGTTTTTCCACCAGTTCGCGGGCGGCTTTTTGCCGATTTGTTATTTCACCAATATGTAAAATACTTATCAGGATGCCGGCCGTATCGGCGGGATTGGTTACATAGACAGGAACCCCAATTCTTTCCAATTGTTGTATAGTCTCTTTCCTGTTGCCGTCCGCAGTGGCAATGATTAAATCGGGTTTCAGGGAAACAATCTTTTCTATAGAAGGATTGGTGAATCCGCCGATTCGTGGTTTCTGATGCGCTTGCGGCGGCCAATTACAAAAAGTGGTCACACCTACAATCTTATCGTCAAGATTAAGCGCGTAAAGAGTTTCCGTTATTCCCGGAGCAAGGGAAACAATCCGTTGCGGAGACTGTTGAATATCTATTTTGCGGCCGATCTCGTCGGTTACTGTACCGGCCCACGTCGGGTTTACGCAAAACAACGTCAAGAAAATAAATAAAGTATTGTTAGCGATTTTTAATTGTTTGCGCATTACCTGCAAAGAATCATCTTAGGAAAAATATCAATCCATAATCTTATACCGGAAGGAAGCTAATATATTCAAGCGCGAAAGGTTATATTGTTCCGGCAAGGGATCGTAAGGCGCGGCGGCTTTGACTACGCCCAGCGCTCCTACATCGAGTTCTATAGCCCCGGAGGAAGACATGAGGATTGTTGCGGCAAGGGCACCACTGGCATCGATGGATAATTTTACCAAAACAGTCCCCTCTTCATTTTTCTTGAAAGCTTTTTCGGGATATTTCCAAATCCGGAGAATCTTCTTTTTGACTTTAACCAAATAAGCGGCATACTTTACATCCATACTGCCGAGCTCAACAGTCTCTTCCCGCCAACCGTCATTGATAAGGACATCTTCCTCGTCTTTGCTCTTGGACTGTTTTATTTCTTCCGGCTTTTTTTCTTCTTCTTTCTTCGGCTGTATTTCTGTTTCCGGCTCTTTGATATTTACAGTGATTATTTCCTCGGCGCTAATATTTTCGCGCAAATCGATCATGCCTGTCACTGTGATTAACGCCAGATGCCCAACAAACGATATCAGCACCGGCCATAATATGACTTTATTTGAATCCATATTTTACCACTTTCAAGTAATCATATACGGCAATTGCCATAAAATCAACTATATGATAACGATGCTCAGAAATCAGACATTGGGGAAAACGGCTCTTAAATGCAGAATCATTATGCTTTCATGAAAACTGCGCTGGAGGAAGCCGAAATCGCCTACCGCGAGGGTGAAATACCCGTAGGCGCTGTATTGGTGAGTGAAGGCCGTGTTTTAGCGCGGGCACACAATTCACCTATTACGAAAAATGATCCTTCGGCACATGCGGAATTGCTGGCTTTACGACAGGCGGGAGAGACTATCGGCAATTATCGTCTCGTCGGTGCAGAACTCTACGTCACGCTGGAGCCCTGCATCATGTGCGCGGGCGCAATTATTCAGGCCAGACTCTCCCGAGTAATTTTCGGGGTGCGTGATCCCAAAAACGGCGCTGTTGTCTCATTGTATAAAATTTTGACCGATGAGCGGCTGAATCATCAGGTAAAAATAACAGAAGGTATTTTGCAGGAAGAATGCGGGGAACTTTTGAGTAGATTTTTCCGCCAAAAGAGGATAACATCCCGCCCGCTTCGGGCAGATAATTAAGATAATTAAGCGGAGAGGTACCGAAGTGGTCGTAACGGGATCGACTCGAAATCGATTTGGGGGCCACAAGCTCCCACGGGGGTTCGAATCCCCCTCTCTCCGCCAGAAATAAATATAGAGACGTAACCTGTTGCGTCTCTATGGTTCAAAATATTGAAACAACCGGAGAGATGTCCGAGCGGCTGAAGGAGCACGACTGGAAATCGTGTGTATGCCCACAAAGGTGTACCGCGGGTTCAAATCCCGCTCTCTCCGCCAGAAAACAAAGCATAATTGCTTAGAATATACTATAGATTCGTCCAGCATAAGGATTCTGCCGTTGATTAACAGAAGGTTCTAAATATTTATGACGATTAGATTTCCCAAAAAGTGCAACATCCTGCAGAAGTTTTGTTAAACTATTTATGGTCGGTGCCTAGACATAAAAACTCTTAATGCGTTATACCTCAAAATCTCAAAAAAGGAGAAAGAGCATGAGCTACATTGAGCAAAATCTTATGAATGGTGAGAGTATAGTTTATGAGAGCAAGCTACACTGGGTAATTTTTCTAAGGCCAGCAATGTGCTTTATCGTTGCAATAATATTTTTCAGCAGTGGTAGCCATGTAGAACCATTTGGCGGTTTGTTTGTTTTAATTGGAATAGTCATAGGTATTGCTTCATTCATTAACTACAAAACCTCTGAATTTGGAATAACAAACAAACGTGTTATCGTAAAAGTTGGCTTTATCCATAGAAATTCTATTGAGGTGTTGCTCAACAAGATTGAAGGTATTCAAGTAAATCAAGGTATTTTAGGCAGAATTCTGGGGTTTGGTTCTATTACAATAACTGGTACAGGTGGCACAAAAGACCCGTTTCATAAGATAGAAGCACCTCTCGAGTTTAGGAGAAAGGCGCAAGAGCAAATAGCTATTGTACAAGATTTAAAATAATATTGAAAGTAATAGCATAACAACCGTGTGAACTCGCGGCAGGTGAAGATGATAATAAGCCAATCCTATAGACTGCTATTATTGCATTTATAAATTCACACAATGTGATATCCCATATTTAAAGGTTATATGAAAAATAAGAATAAGATTCAAAGGACACATCAGGATACAAAAGAAACCAAGCCATGGCCCAATATCTCTCCCATGCGTGATAAGCTAATGCTTTATACTCAAATTGCGATTGCGTTTATTAGCTTCTGCGCTCTCGTCGTTATCGCATATCAAATGACAGTCCAATCCCGCGCATGGGTTACAGTAAAGGGAGCTGAACTTCGTGGAATCAAAGAAGGTCAACCAATAACGGCAAAGCTTGTTTTTCATAATTCGGGTAAAACCCCGGCAATGGAAGTTACCATTTATAATAATATTAATTTGTTTGGTCAAACAGTTCCAGACCCTATGCCCTATGGTAGCTATGTTGGTCATATCAGTAAAGCAGTTATCGGTCCCGACAGCGATTTCGGGAGTTTTATCACCAAAAAAGAAATATTAACCATTCAAGATATTCAAGCAATCGTCCATCGTAAAGCGAATATTTACGTCTACGGCCGTGTGGATTACCGAGATATTTTTCACTGCCAAAGATATACGGAATACTGCCTGGTCAACAAGGTCGGTACTTTGGATTTTGATGTGTGTGAAAAACATAATACAGCAAATTAAAAGAGAGAAAAAATAAAGGATACAATTACAATTTTAATTCATCCGTTTATAAAAAAATTATACATTATTGCGCAAAAGGGATGGACTGAATGAGAGAAATATCAGCTATTTTATTTAATGACTTTGAAACCCTCGATGTATTTGGTCCGATCGAGATATTTGGAAGATTAAAAGAACATTTCCATCCGCAATTCTATTCTCCAAACGGAGGAATAATTACAAGCAGTCAAAATGTCCAGGTTGTTACAAAACCTATGTCGGAAATAAATTCAGCTAATTATATTCTTTTTATACCGGGTGGAATAGGCACAAGAGAATTGGTCAAAAATGAAAGTTTTATAAATAATTTAAAGTTGCTGGCGCAGAAAGCGGAATATATATTAACTGTCTGTACCGGATCGATATTATTTTCCAAAACCGGATTATTGAATAACAAAAAAGCAACATCCAATAAAAGAGTATTCTTCTGGACCAAGAATGAATCTCCCGCAGTAATTTGGATAAAAAAAGCCCGTTGGATAAAAGATGGTAATATATATACCAGCTCCGGTGTCAGCGCCGGGATGGATATGACATTAGGATTTATTTCTGATTTGTTAGGTTACGAGATAGCGAAACAACAAAGCATAGAAATTGAATATGATTGGAAAGAAAATTCGGAGTGGGATCCATTTTCAGAATTGTATTGATGTAATCTTTGCGCCACTACATACGACGCAGCGTATGCACTTCTCTCCCCTGCGATCGCTTCTGGTTATTTGAAATTAACGAACACGATTTTAATCTAATTTACTCCAGAATGAAAAAATAACGGCGAGATAAAAACGTATGAATAATTATTATAAAACATTCGATTCCCAATATGGCAATATTCTGATTCTTTGGAAACTAATCAATGATCTCCCCAAAATTTATAAAATATATCTCAATCTGAAAGATTTAAATTTAATCAAAGATATAAAACACAACAACAATGAACTGAGTCGTAAAGCGATAGACGATACCATAAAAAATATACATTTATATTTCTCCGGTGAAGTTATCAAATTCAACCTGGATGTCGTCGATCTCGATGTTTGTTCAAGCTTTCAGAAAAAAGTTATCTTAACCGAATACAATATTCCCAGAGGTTATGTAAGCACATATAAGAAAATCGCTAATCATATCAAGAAGCCGGATGGTTCACGGGCGGTAGGCAATGCTTTGGCTACAAATCCATTCCCAATAATTATTCCTTGCCATAGAGCAATCAAGACAGACGGATCTCTTGGTGGTTATCAGGGCGGAATGCAAATGAAGTATCAATTACTTAAAATGGAAGGAATAAAATTCACTGACAACCATAAAGTATCATTGAAAAAAGTGTATTATTGAATAATTTTTTCCGGGGCAATTCAAGGTTAATCAGAGATTCAATTAATAACACTAGACATAGCTTTTCGGTGCGCGATAGAAATTATTTATCGGCACGCTGGCCGGGCGACGCCTATCATTTTGCTTTTGAGTTCTTAAAATTAATAAAATAATGCGCTGCTTCGCTGCTGGCGCTCCTTATTTAAAATTTCCCGGCGTCACCTGTGTTGCCGAAAACTCAGTAAGCAACGGGCTGAAACCAGTATTTGATTCGTCAAATCTTTTCCGGAACCGCACTATTATCTTAATTTTTCCAACCACTGAAAAATATGATCCGCGACTTCCTCCCACCCCTTCTGTCCGCAGATATAATGTGTTCTGCTTGGAAACTCTTTGAAATCAATAACGCCTTCGCTGCCTTTATATGCTGCAAAATTTTTCTTAACCAATGATGAAGGGATAATATTGTCCTTTTCACCGGCAATAATCAGGATGGGATTGTGGGCTTTACGGAAAGAGATTTTCCCATCTTTTCCCGTACTACTTCGAGGAATATTGCGGCTCTCGGGCACAACGAATAAGTCGTATTCCTTTTTCGTTTCATTCATCGTCATGGTATTGCAGAATGCATAGTGGAACCACTCCACGGACGGCAGACAGGGAGAATTTCCTTTGAGCGGATTTATAGTCGGAAGGTTGGCTTTTAGAAAGCTCCATTTAAAGCTGAAAATCCCCGCGGGCGGTGCTGGGTCTATGGCGATGGCCGCCGCCCCTTTATCCATTTCAAGCAGTTTTTGAACGGCAAGCCCGCCCATGGAATGGCCGATGAGAACAGGTTTTTCGGGTAGCATACCAATGAATGTACTGAGACTGTCAATTACTTCTCCGAAGGTAAGTTTGCCCAGTTTTTGGTCAATGTTTTTCCGCAATACTTCGGGCTTGCCTGCATGATAAGGATACGCAGGAGCATGGCATGCAAATCCTTTTCTTTCAAAGTATGTAATCCAGTTTCCCCAGCTTTTCGGGTTCTGAAAAAGTCCGTGAATAAACACGATGTTTCTACTATAATTTTTTTTGTTCATATTGCCTCCTGGTATTTGGATTGCCTGTTTCATTTTTCAAAAAATTGTGTTTTTGTTGGTTACTTAAAAATTTGCTATACAAATTTACCACCGACTATTCATCTGTTGAAAGCTTTTGTCCAACTCCGCTCTGGACGCGTTGATAAATCCTTCCGACATCCCATAAGCTATTTCGAATACGTCATTTTGAAAGCCTTTCATTACCGCGGCCACAAATTTATCAGGCGTGAGACCTGCTTTAAAATTGCCTCTTTGGGCTCTTCCCTCCTGATTTAATTCCGTATCCACCGCCGGGGGAACCACCTCAAAAACTTTGATTCCTTGATTTTTTAGCTGATGTCTGAGCGCCAAGGAAAATGCGTGTAACCCGGCTTTAGTCGCGCTGTACACGGGCATTCGCGCCATGGGCACAAAACCTAATCCGGAGGAAACATTGATGATGGCAGCTTCTTTCTTTCCCGTCAAATATGGAATAAAGAGTCCGGAGAGAACAATCGGGGCTTCCAGGTTGATCTCAATTTCACTAACTCCTGCCAGAAATTCGTCAATACCTTTGGTGAAATCAATATCCCGCTGCACGCCGGCATTGTTAACCAGAATATTTAAATTGCTGAAATTGGCAGTTGACCATTCCACTAATGCTCTTCGATCCACCTCATCAGCGACATCGCAAACTTTAATATGGAGCTCAGAATGGTTTTTTTGAGCCTGAAGCAGCCTTTCTTCCCTGCGGCCGCAAATGATGACTTCATTTCCTACGGCCAGAAAAACTTCAGCCATCGCATAACCAATACCTGTCGCTCCACCGGTAATTAATACGGTATTCCCTGAAATCTTCATTGGAAAATTCCTCCACTATTTTTTAGCCGGATATCCAACTGTCTGGGCAAATAGTATCCTCTGGTCTGCATGCAAATTTAATTTCGCCGCTAGTCCGGATTTATTGCAATTATGGAACCATGAAGCAAGCCCCAGAGAAGCAGCAAACAAATAAACATTCCCGGCAATGAGGCCTGTATCAACATAATAATATGATTTTTGAATTTCCGAATCCTGCAGTCCCGGTTCCGGATAACCAGATGTATGGGTAAGTTTATTGATATCCACGATGTAGATGAGTCGAACTGGAGCCTTGGCTCCGATACCGGGCTGGCCCTGACCTAGCGCCAGGGCGCGCAGGTCACCGGCAACAATCAGAACCAGCCTGTGATGAAACGCGTCATACAAATAAGTTCCTTCCTGCAGGGCAACATAAAGATCAATTTCCTGGGAGTTACTTGCTGACGCGGCAGTTCGCCCGGAAATTCCAATGAAGACTTTTTTACGATTTATCCCACATGCTGCCCAGAGGAGATTGGAAAGTACTTGCAAAGAAAGTTTCTTATCGCTTATTTCACGGATAGTTTTTCTTTGCCGTAATGCTTTTAATACTGATTTACCACCATCAAGTGTCGGTCTGGGTAGTTCTATCGGGAGCAAATTCTGTGCAGAAGCAAGACATCCAAGTATAGAAGCGGATTGAGATTCCTTTTTCTTTCTTTTATGAATCATCAAACCCTCCTTTCTATTTCAGCATCCGTACAATGAATAAAGAACATAATAGCTAATTGTTATTTTTTCAAATACTAACTTTACAC
>JBEKMF010000074.1:0-12048 GCA_050008655.1 Smithellaceae bacterium | reverse complement strand
GCAGTTCTGGTTTTCGGTTTGATAATTCCCTCAACGTTTGCAGGAAGCTCAAAGGATGATGATAGCTATTCACCGGAAATGCAGGCAAAGATTGAAGATATGAAAAAGGAACTGAAAAAATACACCGACGATAAGGCAATGGTTGATAAGAACCTGAAGACCTTTGATGAACTGGATTTCGTAGTTTTCACCAATCAGGAATGGACCCGGCTGCATGAAAGCCATTCCAAGGACGTCAAGGTCAATTGGCCTGACGGGCATTCTACGAACGGCATAAAAAGGCATATAGAAGACCTCAAGGCGATGTTCGTATATGCGCCCGATACGAACATCAAAGTTCATCCGGTAAAAATCGGATCAGGGGAATGGACCTCCGTAATAGGAGTGATGGCAGGGACCTTTACCAAGCCCATGCCGATCGGCGACGGCAAGTTCATTCAGCCCACGGGCAAGAAATACTCCATCGTCATGTGTACAGTGGGACATTGGAAAAACGGCGTTATGATCGAAGAATGGCTGTTCTGGGATAATTTGACATACATGAAGCAACTTGGGATAGCAAAATAGAAAGACTAAGGGTATCCCGCATACTGGGAATCAGCATGTAAAATGGTTTCTCAGTATGCGGTATCCCCTCTCGCTGTGAGCAGTACAAAAGGGGGGGCGTTATGAGTAGGGTTATACAAATTGAAGCCACCCTCGATGCTGTGTTGAGCGAGTGCTCGCGCATATTTGTTCTTTTCTATGCTTCCTGGTGTCCTTACTCGCAAAGATTTCTGCCGATTTTCGAAAAATATACTAAGAATGATGAGAAAACTTTTTGTCGTGTTTTAACAGATGAAATTGAAAGTTGCACAGAAAACTATTCTATCGATGTAGTACCAACTGTGATTTTCTTTGAGAAGGGTAAGGTTGCAAAACGCTTGGATGGAATTGCTGGAGCAGGATTGAATGAAAAACAGTTTGTGGAAATGATAGGTTCATGTAAGATTTCAGAAGGTCTGACATAATATTATTTTTTCATACAAATGTAAGGGAGAGAGATTATGAAAAAAGACACTGAAAAAAAGAAAAAAGTAGAAAATACTAAAGGTAAGATAAAAATACTAAAAGATGGCCCTTATATTGTTTCGGGGGCAATACCTTTAGCTAAAGAAAAAGTAGTAGCCGATAAAGATGGAATTCCTCTAAAATGGGAACGTGTTGGGGAGTATCCTCTACAGGAGACATATACACTGTGCCGCTGCGGTCAGTCAAAAAATAAACCATATTGTGATGGAACTCATACAAAAATAGGTTTTGATGGAACTGAAGATGCGGACCTTAAAAATTATATTAACCAAGCTGAAGCAATAGAAGGACCAAATCTCACAATGCTTGATGCTGAAAATTTTTGTGCAACTGCAAGGTTTTGTCACCGTGCGGGAGGTACCTGGAATCTTACAGAAAAATCAGGCGATCCAAAATTTAAAAAGATTGCAATTGAAGAAGCTTGCGATTGTCCGTCAGGAAGACTCGTTGCCTGGGATAAAAAAAATGAAAAACCGATCGAACCAAAATTTGAACCTTCTATAAGTTTGACGGAAGCACCGTATCGAAAAATCAGTGGGCCGCTCTGGGTAAAGGGGGAAGTTCCCCTGGAGGGGGCTGGCGGAACAGAGTATGAAGTACGGAATAGGATGACCCTCTGCCGCTGCGGAAAATCAACGAATAAGCCATTTTGTGACGGAACGCACTTTCCCAGTGGATTCAGGGATGGGGACCCATCCGTAGAGTAATACGTGAGAAAACGTAGTCGTGACTTTAATTTTAACAAAAAGCGGCGGTAGGTTTTATCTGGGAAACATATAAATTGTAGGTATGTGAGCGTTACAGCTTTCAAATAGTAATCCACAACGTTAAAAATTTTTAAAGTCGTTTGTTTGTAGGTGAAATATCCAATATAAATCTTAACTTCTATCAAAAACTTAATATACTGTGCCAAATACTAACAAATCCTCGGATTTCGATTTGGAGTTGACATGGGGATTAGCACTCCGATAACTTTTCTATTATAATTAACACATTGCTTTTTGGAGGTTAATGTATTAAATTTTATATCAGGGGTGCCACTGATGGCTGAGAATATACCCTTTGAACCTGACCCGGGTAATGCCGGCGTAGGGAGTGGCGGCAATAAAAATTTTTCACAAAGGCCATATCCCATAAGGGTGTGGCCTTTTCATTTTGGGACTATCATAATTTTATGTCGAAAAAAATAATAATAATGAGCGGTGGACACTTCGGCGATCCATTGTCTTTCAAGAAAAAAACGGTGGCAATAGGAGACTCTCTGATCATCGCCTGCGATGGCGGTGTGCGTCATCTACAACAATTAGGAATCAAACCGGATGTGATTATCGGCGATATGGATTCCATTGAGCCTGCTCAACTGGCAAGTTACTCAGCAGAGGGTGTCAAGATTATTAAATATCCGGCAAATAAAGATTTCACCGATACCGAACTGGCTCTCGATTACGCTTTGGATTTGAAGCCAGCGGCCATCTACATTTGGGCTGCGCTGGGCGGCAGACTTGATCATATTCTGGCCAATGTGTTTTTGCTTCTTGAGGCCAAAGATGCAGGAATTAAAACTTATTTGATCGATGAATACTGCGAGGCTTTTATCGTGGATAGGGAAGCCGCTTTTGTTGACGCCAAGGGCGTTACTGTTTCTCTTTTTGCCGTAAGTCCCCAGGTCGAAGGTTTGTCACTTAGTGGTTTTGCTTATCCTCTCAAAGATGCGGTATTGACGATGGGTGAGTCGCTGGGCGTAAGTAACATTATTAATGAAGATCATGCCAAAATCAGTGTGCGAGTGGGGAATCTTCTGGTGATTCGTTATTGGCAAGAAGATGTTTTTCCGGAGGCGCTTTAATTTATGAAGCAGGCTGTAGTATTATGTATCGGCGGTTCAGATTCCAGCGGTGGCGCCGGTATTCAGGCGGATTTAAAGGCTGTCAGCGCTTGCGGCTGTTATGGGATGAGCGTAGTCACGGCGATTACGGCACAGAATACACTGGGCGTTCAGGATATTTATCCGGTCTCACCGAAGTTTGTTGCTCAACAATTGGAAGCGGTATTAAGCGATATTGGCGCGGATGCGGTTAAGACCGGAATGCTTTTAACAGCCGGAGTCGTTCAGATAGTTGCAAAGAAGATTAAGGAGTATAATATAAGCAAGGTTGTAATCGATCCGGTGATGATGGCCAAAGGGGGGCGTTCTTTAATGCAGGATAAAGCACTCGAAGCGATTGTAAAAAAACTTCTGCCTCTAGCTTTTGTTGTTACGCCGAATATTCCCGAAGCGGAGCGGTTAACGCGATCAAAGATTAAGTCAGTTGATGAGATAAAAAGAGCGGCAGTTCTAATTCATAAGCTAGGCGCAAAGAATGTTTTGATTAAGGGAGGGCATCTTCCCGGCGCTAAACAATCAGGTGCCGTAGATATTCTCTACGATGGAGATAAGTATTACGAGTTTTCTGCTCCTTGGATAGATACGCGCAATACGCATGGTACGGGCTGTACTTTCGCTTCAGCTTTGGCCGCGGAAATTGCCAGCGGTAAAAATGTTGTCGCGGCGACGGGAAAAGCGAAAAAGCTGGTGACCGGCGCAATAAAAAATTCGTTAAAAATTGGAGCAGGGCACGGGCCGGTTAATGCGTTATTTAAATATTTAATGAATTGAAAAATTAAGCAAAACGAAAATATTATATATGGAGCAACAAATGACACAATTAGAAAAAGCCCGCCAAGGCTTGATTACGGAAGAAATGAAAATTTGCGCGGCCGCAGAGGGCGTGGAGCCCGAATATATAAAACAGGGGATACTTGAAGGAACAATCGTAATTTGCCATAATGTGAAACATCAGACGATCAAACCGCTGGCGATAGGCAAGGGCTTACGCACTAAAGTCAATGCTAATATCGGCACATCGAAGGATCACGCAGATTTGAATCTGGAATTGGAGAAGTTGAAAATCGCCGCTTCTGTCGGCGCCGATGCCGTGATGGATCTCTCCACGGGAGGAAACCTGGCCGAAATTAGAAAAGCAGTTATGAGAAAATCTCCGGTGGCCATAGGCACTGTGCCGATATACCAGGCCGCGGTAAAAATGCTCGCGGAGAAAAAAGCAATTTCCGAAATGACCGCGGAAGATATGTTTGCCGTAATCGAAGAAAACGGTAAAGACGGCGTTGATTTTATCACTGTTCACTGCGGAGTGACGAGAGCTAGCGTCGCGGCGCTGGAAGGGCAGGGCAGGGTTCTGGGAATTGTCAGCCGCGGCGGCTCCATGACGGCCAATTGGATGTATTGCAACAATCGAGAAAACCCTCTTTATGAAGAATACGATAGACTTTTGGAAATCGCGCATCGTTACGATATGGTGTTGAGCCTGGGCGACGGGCTGCGGCCAGGCGCCATCGCCGATGCCACCGATCAAGGACAAATGCAGGAATTGATAATTCTGGGAGAACTGGCCAAACGTGCGCGCGACGCGGGAGTGCAGGTGATGATTGAAGGCCCCGGGCATGTTCCCCTAACTGAGATTGAAGCCAATATTAAACTGCAAAAGAAACTCTGTCAGGGCGCTCCGTTTTATGTCTTAGGGCCACTGCCCACTGATATTGCTCCTGGTTACGATCACATTACCTCCGCCATCGGCGGAGCCATTGCCGGAGCAGCCGGAGCAGATTTTTTGTGCTATGTAACACCTGCTGAACACTTGCGTCTGCCTACACTGGCCGATGTTCGCGAAGGAGTTATCGCCGCGCGTATCGCCGCGCATATTGCCGATATTGCCAAGGATGTTCAAGGGGCGCGCGAAAGAGACCGCAAAATGTCGGCGTGCCGGAAAAACTTTGATTGGCAGGGGCAAGTTGATTTATCCATCGATCCGGAAAGAACTCTCGCGCTCTTGGAAAAAAGCAAAAGCGCCCAGGATGAAGGTTGCACTATGTGCGGCGAATTCTGCGCCATTAAATTGGGCAAAAAATAGTAAGTTGGTGGTAGATATTGCTGTGCTACGCTTGCAATATCTGCGTTTCATTAACCACGGGTATCTATGATACCCTCCGCCTGTGGCGGGATTAATTCAGCTAGCAGATATTGCCGTGCTATGCTTGCAATATCTGAGTTTCATTAATTCCACTTACGCTTCAAACGGAACTCCGTTTGTTTTCAGCGAGTGTCATTAAGGAGGCAGACCAATGATTCGTGTAATTGCCATTGCAACATTGAAAGAGGGTAAGCGAAAAAAATATTTGGAAGAAATATACAAAATTATGCCCCTGGTGCATATAGAGGACGGCTGTATCGAATACGGACCGCATATAGATATGGATTCCGGTATTCCGATTCAGAAAAAGCTCGGCCCTGATACAGTCGCCATTATCGAAAGATGGGAAAGTCTCGAAGCGTTGAAAAAACACGGAACAACGCCGCACATGAATAATTTTCGCCGCGCGGTAAAAAATTTTATGCAGTCCATGGAATTACTGGTGCTGACACCGGCCTGATCATATCTATAAGGAAGTGTCCTTGTCTATTGTGCAGGAAAATAAAAGCATGGATAAACGTAAAAATGCCGATGCAATAGTCGGCAAATTGAAAGAAGCCGGTTTCGAAGCATATTTTGTCGGCGGTTGTGTGCGCGATTCGCTTTTGGGAAAGATTCCCGGCGATTACGATATTGTAACTTCCGCTCTTCCCGATGAAATAATCTCTCTATTTCCGCACACCGCGGCAATAGGGGCAAAGTTCGGCGTTGTGGCTGTTATCGTTGAAGGACATCCTTATGAAGTGGCAACATTTCGCAGTGATGATATTTACGAAGACGGGAGACGGCCGGTACAGGTTCATTTTTCCACGGCGCGTGAAGATGTTTACCGCCGCGATTTTACCGTCAATGGATTGTTAATGAATCCGGCAACAGGTGAAATAATTGATTATGTAGATGGCCGCAAGGATGTTAAGAAAAAAATAATTCGCACTATCGGCAATTCCGAAGAGCGTTTTAATGAAGATTATTTGCGGATGCTCCGGGCCATTCGTTTTGCCGCCAATCTGGATTTTGCAATTGAGCCGGACACGAAAAGTTCCATCGAAAGCAATGCCGCGAAAATTAAACAAATCAGCGCGGAAAGATTGCAGGAGGAACTGTGTAAAATTCTTACGCGCGGGGGCGCGCGCCGCGGTTTTGAATTAATGGCGCAAACAGGGATTTTAAAGGAAATATTGCCGGAAATAGCTAGATTGCAAAAAGTGGAACAGCCGCCGCGTTTTCATCCGGAAGGAGATGTCTGGCAACATACATTAATGATGCTGGAGTTACTGCCCAAAGAAGATTCCCGCGCAAATTTATTACTGGCATGGGCATCGCTTTTACATGACACGGGTAAAGCAATTACACGCACTGAAGATGAAAATGGCGTGCACTTCTACGGGCATGTTCAAAGGGGAGAAGAAATCGCCGATAATATAATGCGGCGCTTGAGGTTTTCGCGCACTTATCGGGAAACAGTACTTAATCTTATCCATTATCATATGGTTTTTATGAATGTACGGAAAATGCGCCCGGGACGGCTAAAAAGATTTTTGCGCATGCCTGATTTTGATTTGCATCTGGAGTTACACCGGCTGGATTGTCTGGCCAGCCACGGAATGCTTGACAATTATGAATTTTGCCGCGATCAGCTTCAACTTTCAGCAGCAGAAGATTTAAACCCGCCGCGCTTGCTTAACGGTAACGATTTGATTGCTCTTGGCTTTATTCCGGGTAAAATCATCGGGCAAATTTTACAGGCATTGGAAAACGAACAATTGGAAGGTAGGATTGCTACGCGAGAAGAAGCGGAAAGATTTGTTGAAAAAAACTGGAAAAAATAATTTTGCAGATCATTTTTTCTTGATAAAATATTATTCAGAAGATCAGGCTCGAAAAAGATGTAAGGGATGATTAATCAATGAAAAAGAGCGGGACAGAGTTATTAATACTTTTCATTATATCTTTGTTTATTTTGTCGTGTGTCGGCCGAACGACACATATAAAATCTGTCGAGCCGGCAGGGAAAAGAAAACCATTGGAATTGATGGGCTATACGATTCAAGCCGGCGCGTTTGCTAAGGTAGAAAACGCAGTTCGTTTGACGGAAAAACTAAAAGCACGGGGATTGGATTCCACATATTTTAAGGCCGCTGATGGATTATTTAAAGTCCGTTTCGGTAATTTTCCCACCAAAGAAATGGCGAGGCAGAGAGCGCAAGCTTTACTCGATAAAGGAACAATAGAAGCTTTTTATATCGTCCAGCCCGAGGACTATGCATCTTACAGGCAAAAACAATACGGTACTAATTATCTGCGCGAAGCTCTGGTTAAAACCGCGAGAGACTTTATCGGAGTTCCCTATCTTTGGGGCGGTACTTCTTCCGAAAGAGGATTTGATTGCAGTGGATTGACCATGACCGTGTATCAATTAAATGGATTGAATTTACCCCGCAAATCAACAAGACAGTTTGAAGTCGGAAGCCCGGTGGTTAGCATCCGACAGTTACAGAAGGGCGATCTGGTGTTTTTTGCGTCGAAAGGAAACAATAAAGTATCTCATGTCGGTGTATATATCGGAGATGGAGAATTCATTCACGCTTCTTCGCGGGGTAAAAAGATTCGTATTGATTCTCTTTCTGTAGAACACTTTTCCCAAAGATACAGGGGTGGAAGAACATATCTTTAATTCAGAGTAGCTGTAATTATATTTTATACCGCTGCTGGATTCAACATACGTGATTATTAAAGATGAGTTATGTCCTGAATAAATTATTTTCCGGTTTTATTTCTTGAATACCTCAAATAGAGATTTAATATTTGTCCGGATAGAAATAAAATGACTCCGTGATTTGTGGCGACATGCGTTTTTATGGTTGTCTGAAAATAATTTATACGGCATATAAAAATAAAATAAATTGTAAAATATGTATAGTTTTTGTTGACCTGACAAAAAAAATAAAGTAAAATTTAACTCGGAACAAGAAATTTGTAGTTTTTTGAATCTTAAGAATACAGTTTTGCAAAGGAGGCATTAATTAATGAAAGCAAAAGCAAAGAAGAAACCAGTAAAGAAAGTCGCGAAGAAGAAAGCTACAAAGAGACCAAAAGCGAAAAAAGTTGCCAAGAGAAAACCAGCAAAGAAAGCAAAAAGGAGATAACGATTTGGCAAAAAATAATTAAACAAGAATTAGTGTTTTAATTATAAAATCGTTATATTTCGTCTTAAGTAGAGTAGTGTTTTAAAACGACACTACTCTACTTCAGGTAATATTGCAGTTCCCTGTCTTTTTTTAAATAATTTATTTTTTAGAATGCATTAGAGCGGTAATTTATGACCAAAGACTTAATCCTGGCAATTGATAATGGCACGCAATCAGTAAGGGCGTTAATTTTTGATTTACGAGGAAATTTGGTTCATAAGGCGCGAATTCCGCTAGAGCCATATATTTCGCGTGAGCCCGGCTGGGCGGAACAAGATGCGGATTATTACTGGAAGTCTTTATGTCAGGCTTGCCAAAAGCTCTGGAAGGAATCATCAGTATCAAAAGATGCTATTGCCGGAGTCACAATTACCACCCAACGCGCCACGATGATTAATGTCGATAAAAAAGGCAATCCTTTACGCCCGGCTATAGTCTGGCTGGATCAGCGACGAACAAATGGTTTAAAACCGGTTGGAGGTTTTTGGGGACTGGCTTTTAAAATATCAGGTATGTCAGAGACTGTGGCTTACCTGCAGGCTGAAGCCGAATGTAATTGGATTAGACTGCATCAGCCGGAGATCTGGAAAAGAACATACAAGTATCTTTTTCTATCCGGCTATTTGACATATTGTTTGACGGGAAGGTTTGTTGATTCCGTGGGTTGTCAGGTGGGATACGTTCCTTTCGATTATAAGAAAAAAAAGTGGGCATCTTCCTGGAATTGGAAATGGCAGGTTACTCAAATTGAACCGGAAATGTTAACTGATCTTATTCCCCCGGCCGATACAATGGGTCAGATTACCAAAAAAGCAGCGGAAGAGACGGGCATACCGGAAGGTCTGCCTGTAATTGCCGCTGCCGCTGATAAAGCTTGTGAAGTAATCGGTGCGGGATGTCTCGAGCCGCATATCGGATGTTTGAGTTATGGTACAACGGCCACAATCAATACCACACATTACAAATATATCGAAGCAATTCCTCTGATTCCACCATACCCTTCAGCGGTACCCGATGCTTATAGTTTGGAAATAATGATTTATCGCGGTTATTGGATGGTCAGTTGGTTCAAGGAGCAATTCGCTCAACTGGAACAAAAAATAGCCCAGGAACGCGGTGTAGAGACGGAGACAATCATTGAAGAATTATTACATCAAGTTCAGCCGGGCTCAATGGGTCTTATTTTGCAACCATATTGGTCTCCGGGAATAAAAATTCCCGGACCGGAAGCAAAAGGTGCCGTAATCGGTTTTGGTGATGTGCACAACCGCGCCCATCTATACCGGGCGATATTGGAAGGTTTGGCTTATGCTTTACGCGAAGGAAAAGAGCGCGAGGAAAAACGCAGCGGCATAGAAATAACCGAATTGCGCGTTTCCGGCGGGGGTTCACAAAGCGATACGGCAATGCAGTTAACAGCCGATATCTTCGGTTTGCCTACAGCGCGACCGCATATCTATGAAACATCCGGATTAGGAGCGGCAATCGACGCAGCAGTAGGATTAAAACTTCATCGTGATTTTAAGACCGCTGTGCAAGAGATGACGCGCATCGGTGAATTATTTGAGCCCAATTTAAATACTCATGAAATATACGATAAACTTTATAAGAGGGTTTATAAACAAATGTATAATCGATTGAAGCCTCTATACGAAGAAATTCGTTCCATTACCGGTTATCCCAACCGCGTGGGGTAAAAGTTTATAAATAATTATTGTAATATGTATGGAATAATATTTTTTGACTAAATATTGTATTGTCGAATTGTCATAATTAAATTCAATATAAAAGCAACAATGAAAAGAAAGAATATTATTCAAAAATGAAGACTAAAATAAAAAGTAAAATCGCATTCAGAAACTTAATGGTAACTGGAGGTTACGGCTTTATCGGCAGTAATTTTATTCGCTATTTAATGACTCGGGGTGATTATTCCGGCAGAATCATCAATGTTGACAAACTAACATATGCCGGCAATCCCGAAAATCTGGCGGACATTGCCTCTGATTTTGCTTCAAGATATATATTCCAAAAGGTGGATATTTGTGATGCCACAAAACTGGAAGAAGTATTTTTGAAATTTGATGTTGATGCAATTTGCCATTTTGCGGCTGAATCACATGTTGACCGCTCTATAAAAACACCTGGTAGTTTTATTCAAACCAATATTATCGGAACTTTTAATCTTTTGGAAATAGCTAAATCTCGCGGGGATAAATTCAAAATATGTCATCATGTAAGCACCGATGAAGTTTACGGGAGCCTCGGCGACAAAGGTTTGTTTCACGAAGATACTCCCTATCGTCCCAGTAGCCCGTATTCGGCATCAAAAGCCGCTTCCGACCATCTGGTGCGCTCCTATTATAAAACGTTCGGAATGCCCATGACAATTTCCAATTGCTCTAATAATTATGGCCCCTATCAGTTTCCGGAAAAACTTATTCCATTGGTTATTCTCAATGCTTTGGAAGGAAAGACATTACCTGTTTATGGCGATGGGAAAAACGTTCGGGATTGGCTCTATGTTGAAGATCATTGCGAAGCTATCTGGCAAATTATGACTTCCGGCAGAATCGGGGAAACTTACAATATCGGCGGTAATGCCGAGATGGAAAATATTTTAATTGTGCAAATGATTTGCGATATCCTGGACGAAATAAAGCCGGCGGGGCACGGGAAGCCGCGGCGCGATCTGATTACTTTCGTTAAAGACCGTCCCGGACACGATAAGCGTTACGCGATTGATTTTTCCAAGCTCAATAGAGAATTAGGTTGGTCTCCAAAGGAATCGTTTGGCTCAGGTTTGCGAAAAACTATTAACTGGTATTTAAATCAAAAAATGTGGTTGGAAAATATTAAAACCGGCACATATCAGAAGTGGATTGAAGAACAATACGGGTCTTGATGCAGAGCAGATAATCTACAGCTAAGATATAAATATTCTATTCTATTACTTCCCAAGGAGCGAATCATGCCGAAAATGTCCAATCTAAAGAATTCATCACGATCAAACGAATATCTTATGGAAAGTGAAGATGAAAACATCCGTCTGGAGATTAAAACAGATCCGGAGGATTTGCGCAAGCAGGCGCTTTGGTGTGGAGTAAAACCGGGGATGCGTATTCTGGATGGTGGCTGTGGACCGGGTATAACAACTGCTTTCCTTTATGAAATGATTCAGCCAGGGGGTAGTATTATCGGAGTTGATTTTTCCGAAACCCGCATATCATATGCCAAAGAACATTATAGCGGTAAAGAAGGTATTGAGTTTCATTTGCATGATTTGCGTAAACCAATGGAGGGCTTGGGCCAGTTTGATTTGATTTGGGTAAGGTTTGTATTGGAGTACTATAGAAAAGGTGCTTTGGATATTGTAAAAAATTTAAAAAAGAGTATAGCTCCGGGCGGTTTACTATGTCTGCTTGATCTCGATTATAACTGCCTGAGCCATTATGAATTGCCACCTTCTCTGGCTTCAATAGTGCCCAAAATTATGAATTTCATGGACGAAGAATATAATTTTGATACATTTATAGGACGAAAACTCTATTCTTTCCTCTATGATAACGGATTTGAAAAAATAGAGGTGGAATTGATGGCGCATAATTTAATCTTCGGTGCAGTAAAAGATGAAGATAAATTTAATTGGAATAAGAAAGTTGAAATGGGGGCAAGAAAAGCAGAGAAATTATTAAATTCATATCCCGGAGGGTATCAAAAATTTTCCAATGATTTGAATAGATATTTAACTGATCCAAGAC
>JBEKMF010000073.1:0-12336 GCA_050008655.1 Smithellaceae bacterium | reverse complement strand
CATTGCCCTAAAAAAAGGAACAGAGTTTAGCTTCAATTTGTTTTCCCCTGATGATGTCTTAAAATCATTTTCCCAGAAAAATCTGCCTGTAAGCTACAGTGTTGACTATAAATCCGGCCAGGACCCAGCCCTTAAACATTCCGAAGGATTTCAGGAATTAAAAAATTACGATGAATTAAGACCTTTTCAGTCCCGCTTGATTCAGAGTCAAAAAGCCACTACACAATCAAGAATTGCCGTTACGGCCTGGATGATTCCACTGACCGTTTCCGGCATAAGCACCATCGGTCCCGATACCACGTTTACTTTTTACCGCGATCCCGACCAAGTCAATAATCGCGCTTTTGGAATTTCCATAAAAAGCGAATTAGTCAAAGGTATGGCAGAAAAAGAGCAGGTAAATATCGTCGGTACGGGAATTGTCATTATAAAATCATCAGAATTTGTCTGGGTATATGATTTTAGCCAGGATGGAAAATCGCTTTTTTAATTAACGCATTTTCTGCAAATTAATCAATTTGACGTAAACTTTTTTCCGGTTCCTAAAATAAAGATTAAATTAACTTTTTTAAAATTTTTCCTTGACAAATATTTTTAGTTTGTTTATATGAACTTCAAGTAAAGGATGGGTTTTTCACGATGGACAGAAAAATAAATGCAAACAGCAATATTTATGGTTACTGGTTTTATACCTATTTTGCATTGGTCTGCCTGTCGCTGAGGGGGTCTTGTTAAGGTAATATAAACCAAAAACAGCCATGGGTGGATCAAAAACGAGCCGCCCATGGCTTTTCTGTTTTTAAAGGCCATGGCGGCAAAAACGTCATGGCCTTTTTTAGTTTAATGATACTCCGATTTCAAAAACGCAGTGAATTGAAATCGGCAAGTAGAATTATCCCGCCGCAGGCGGAGGGTATCGTAGATACCCGTGGTTAAAAGGAGGGAAGAAATCATGATTGTGGTGATGAAAAGTCAAGCTACAGAAAAGCAGATAGAGGATGTAATCCGCTGGATTGAATCGGTGGGATATAAAGCGCATCCCTCGCACGGGGTCGAACGGACAATTATCGGAGCTGTAGGCGATAACCGCGACAAGGCGATCCTCAAATACGCGGAATCTTTACCGGGGGTGGAAAAAACTATGCCTATTTTAAAACCATACAAGCTGGCCAGCCGTGAATCGCACGAAGGCAATACTGTGGTTTCCGTAGGTAAAATTCAAATCGGCGGACCGGAATTCGTAGTGATGGCCGGACCCTGTTCGATTGAAAGCGAAGAACAATTACTGGAAAGCGCCTATATCGCCAAAAAAGGAGGCGCACAAATTCTTCGCGGCGGCGCTTATAAACCGCGTACTTCGCCTTACAGCTTTCAAGGAATGGAAGAAGAGGGCTTGAAAATTTTAGATCAGGTTCGCCTGCGGGCAAGCATGCCGGTGGTTACGGAAGTGGTTAATCCCGCCGATGTCGATCTTGTCGAATCTTATGCCGACATGCTCCAGATAGGAGCACGCAATATCCAGAATTTCGCCTTGCTTAAAGCAGTTGGCCGCTCGCAAAAGCCGGTACTTTTAAAAAGAGGCATGATGACCACTATCGAAGAGCTGCTTATGTCGGCGGAATACATTCTTTCCGCAGGCAACTCTCAGGTTATTCTATGCGAACGCGGCATCAGAACCTTTGAAACGGCTACAAGAAACACTTTGGATATAAGCGCCGTCCCGGTACTGAAAGGATTAACGCATCTGCCGGTCATTGTTGACCCCAGCCATGCCGCAGGTCATTGGAGATATGTAATTCCCCTTTCCCGCGCCGCAATTGCCGTCGGCGCCGATGGCCTTATTGTAGAAGTTCATCCGGAACCGGAAAAGGCCGTATCCGACGGAGCGCAGTCCCTGAAACCGGAAAAGTTCTATCAATTGATGGATGAATTAAGGGCGATTAACGCAGCAATGAGACACTGAAAACGGAGTAAGTATATGCGATCCATGAAAGTAAATCTCGATAAGAAGTCTTTGTCTTCCTATGAAATACGCATAGGCAAAGGCATTGCCGATAGGGTGGCTTTGCTTATTGCCAAAAACCACAAAGCGGGACTCTATGTGTTGATAACGGACGATTGTGTCGGTAAAATCTACGGGCAAACGCTTTTAGCCAGCTTAAAAGATGTCGGACTAAATGTGGATTTAATCGAATTTCCCGCGGGCGAGGCTTCCAAAAACATTAACACTGCTCTGGATATTGTGGAAAAGTTGTTGAAACGGGGAGCCGACAGGGAGACTCTTTTAATTGCTTTAGGCGGCGGTGTTGTGGGCGACATGGTCGGTTTCGTCGCTTCCGTTTTCATGCGCTCCGTTCCTTATATCCAGATTCCGACAACCCTCGTAGCGCAGGTGGACAGCAGTATTGGCGGAAAAACCGCTATCGACCTGCCTTACGGTAAAAATCTACTGGGGACATTTTACCAGCCCGGCGCTGTATTTGCGGATTTAAATTTTCTGGATACACTGCCGGAAAAAGAATTCAATAACGGGCTGGCGGAAATTATCAAATACGGTATCATCGAAGATGAAAAAATGTTTCACGCTCTCGAAGACAATATGGAAGCGGTAAAACAAAAAGACGCGGCACTTTTGTTAAAGCTTGTGGAAAATTGCTGCCGCATTAAAAAATCAATTGTCGAGATAGACGAAAAGGAGCAAGGCCTGCGGCGCATTCTTAATTTCGGCCATACAGTGGGGCATGCATTGGAAGCCCTTTCCCAATATAAGATGACGCATGGTGAAGGGGTGGCTCTGGGGATGATCGCAGCAACACGCCTTTCCGAAAAAATGGGCTATCTGGCAAGCGGGGAAACCAAACGTATCGAGGGACTCATAAACAGTGCGGGCCTGCCCGGGAATATATCTAAGTCCTTTTCTCCGGAAAATATAATTTCTCAGTTGCGAATGGATAAGAAAAAAAGGGGAGACATCGTTCATTTTGTTTTGTTAAAGAAAATAGGAATGCCGTTTGTCAACGGAGGTATAGAGGCCAATTTGATTAGAGAAGTAATTGAGGAGATGAAAAAATGAAGCCGGAGCGCTTGGAAAATTTACGAAAAACCATAAAAGAAAAAGACCGGGAGATTATCCGTTTGTTGAATGAACGGGCGCAAATATCCGTTCAGATAGGCAAGGTTAAAGGCGAAGGCGGAATCGAAGTATATGATCCTGCTCAGGAAGCAAGGGTTCACGGCTACCTGCAAGAGCTTAATCCCGGTCCTCTGCCGCGGGATGCGGTAACGGCGATTTTCAGGGAAATTATTTCTGCTTCGCGCAGTTTGCAAAAACCGACGACTATTGCTTTTTTTGGTGCGGAAACATCTTTTACGCATTTAGCGGCGCGTCTGCGCTTTGGTGACTCCAGCCGTTATTTTCCTCAGCCGAGGATTGATCGTGTATTTGATGAAGTGGAAAAAGGTTCTGTAAACTGGGGCGTTGTCCCCATAGAAAATTCACTGGAAGGATCGGTGAACATTACTCTCGACCGTTTGACTATGACCACCCTGAATATCAGGGCGGAGATTTTTTTGCGAATCAGCCAGTGCCTTATTTCTTCGACCAAAAACATGAAGGATATCAAGAAAATTTATTCTCACCCGCAAGCCTTGGCTCAGTGTCAGGTCTGGCTTAAAACCAATTTGCCCAATTGCACGCTGGGCGAAGCGGAAAGCACAGCCGCGGCGGTTCAAATGGTGCGCGGGAGAAAGAATGAAGCGGCAATAGGCAGCGCCCTTGCCGGCGAAATGTATGGTTTGAATTTGCTGGCCGAAGGCATCGAAGATAATTCCTCTAACATGACGCGTTTTTTGGTTATAGGCAGAGGAGAAAGCGACACAACGGGCGATGATAAGACTTCTTTGATTTTCGCGACACCTCATTCGCCCGGTTCGCTTCATCGCGCCCTGTCTTCCTTCGCCCGCCGCCGGATTAATTTGACCAAGATAGAATCGCATCCGGTAAAAGAGAAATTGTGGGAATACCTCTTTTTTGTAGATATGCTCGGCCACATAAAAGACAAACAGATAAAAAGTTGTTTACAGGAGTTGAAAGAAAAAACAACTTTTTTAAAGATATTGGGTTCATACCCGAAAGCGGAAGGCAGAATATGATTTGTATCCCCATTGTATCCGGCACGAACAAAAAAGCGATCAAAGACATCGAAAAGAGTTGTCTTGTCGCCGATTTCATCGAGCTGAGAATGGATTTAATTAAAGGCGGAGTTTTACCGGCATTGATTTCCGCTGCCCGCAGCAGTTCGGCTCGGGTTAAAATTATCGTTACCTGCAGAAAAAAAGAGGAGACCGCCCTTGCCGGAAAAACAGTGGTTATCAAAAATACAAAAACCCAAAAGATAGCTTTGCTTAAAGAAGCAATCGAACTGGGCGCGGATTTTATCGATATTGAACTTGCGGAAGGAAATGCAGCGATCAGAGAGCTTACAACTTTTTGCACTAAACAGGGAGGTTTTACCAAAATCATTATTTCCTACCATAATGTTAAGGAGACTCCCTCACTTACAAAGTTGAAAGAAGTATTCCATAAGTGCATAAAGGCTAAACCGGCAATTGTAAAAATCGTTACCTTAGCCAAAGCACCTGAAGATAATTTGAGGGTTCTCAGTTTGATTCCTTATGCACGGAAACGTTCTCAGGAAATCATCGCCCTATGTATGGGAGCCCGTGGCCGTCTCAGCCGCGCCGTAGCGCCTGTCATGGGCAATTATTTGAGCTTCGCTGCGCTGGATCAAAAAAGTCAATCCGCGCCGGGACAGTTCACAGTTGGGAACATGAAACAGATATTAAAATTGCTTAAAGACGAAAATAACCTGCGGCAACCGGCAAAAATTCTTTCTGTGGATACGCCACAAAATTATATTTTGCTGGGCAATCCGGTGCAGCAAAGCCTTTCTCCCTTAATGCACAACGCGGCTTTAATGGAAATGAATATAGAGGAAAACTACAGCGCGTTTTGTGTCCACAATTTGGACGGCGCGCTACGAGGCATGAGGGAGATGAATATCCGGGGCGCCAGCATAACCATACCCTTTAAGATCGAAGTCATGAAATATCTCGATGATTTTGATGAACACTCGCTGAAAATTGGAGCCGTAAATACAATCATTAACGAAAACGGCCGCCTGAAAGGCTGCAATACCGATTGGATTGGCCTGATCCTCACACTCAAAGAAGCAATGACAATAAAAGATAAAACTTTCGTCATCATCGGCGCGGGAGGAACAGCGCGCGCGGCGGCCTATGGAATCATAAAGGAAGGCGGATTCCCGATTATCACCAACAGAACACCGGAAAAAGGAAAGATTCTTTCCGGCAAATTCGATTGCCCGTTTCATCCGCTTTCCGAAATAGGCAGAATCAACGCCCATTGCCTCATTAACACGACACCTGTGGGTATGTATCCCCATAAGGATAAATCACCGGTCGAATCTTCCATGCTGACCGGATATAAATATGTTATGGATGTAATTTACAATCCGCCGAAGACAAAATTACTGGCGAATGCCGAAAAACAGGGCTGCCATATTTTTTCCGGTGTGGATATGTTTGTGCACCAAGGAGCGGAACAACTCCGGTTGTGGACGGGAAAAGAACCGCCCCTGGTACTGATGAAAAAAGTGGTAAGGGAAAGGCTGACCAAAATTGAATAATGATGAGAATTTTAAGGAATTACCTGCGATTGTCGGCGTTCCCGGTTCCAAGAGCCTGACCCAGAGGGCACTGGTGGCCGCCGCTCTGGCGAGGGATAATTCTTTTATCGGTAACGCCCTTATATCCGAAGACACACTGCATTTGATAGGCGGTTTACGGGCTTTAGGCGCCAATATTTTATCTGCTTCCGGCGGTTTTTTCGTTTCCGGTACAGCGGGTAAAATTGCCCACAGCGGCAAAGAAATCTTTTTGGGAAATAACGGCACAGCTCTGCGTTTTCTCACGGCAGTGGTCTGCCTGGGCAAGGGCAAATATGTTTTAACCGGTGAGAAGCGACTCTGCGAAAGACCGGTGGGAACATTGGTGGAAGCGCTGCAAAACCTGGGCGTTGATATTTACTGCCAAGATAACTGCCCACCTGTTGAGATCAACGCCAGCGGTCTTTCCGGAGGAAAAATAATCTTGCCGGATATAGAAAGCTCGCAGTATGTTTCGGCCCTGCTTCTTTGTGCGCCTTATATGAAAAAAGGCCTGGATTTGACTTTGCAGGGGGATGTAGTTTCCGTGCCTTATATTGATTTGACCATTTCCGTAATGGTTGATTTTGGCGCCAAAATCAACCAAACGTCAAAACATGAATACCATATTGATTCCGGTAAAATTTACCGGGGCTGTGAATATTATGTGGAGGGAGACGCTTCCAGCGCTTCCTATTTTTTTCTGGCAGCGGCACTTTTAAAAAAGCCGATTAGAGTCAGCGGAATCAACCGAAAAAGTAAACAGGGAGATATAAGATTGCTCAACATTCTGGAAGAATTGGGTTGTAAAGTAAGATCAAGCGAGGATTGGGTAGAAGTTGCAGGCGCTGATCTGGCTTGCGGTAATTTCACTTTCGACTTGAACGATATGCCGGATATGGTGCCTACTTTGGCTGTGCTTTCGGCTTTCCGCCAAGGCCAGACGGTTATTAGCAATGTAGCGCATCTAAGAATAAAGGAAAGCAACCGTCTGGCAGCGCTCGTTACGGAACTAAGCCGCATTGGTATCGCAGTTCAGGAAACTCCGGACGGGCTCGTTATTCAAGGGGGAATTCCCCGGCCAGCTAAAATTGAAACTTACAATGACCACCGCATGGCCATGAGTTTTGCCGTTGCCGGTCTAGTTGTTAGCGGTATAGAAATCAGCGGCAAAAAATGCGTGGATAAATCATTCCCACAATTTTGGCAGGAATTAAAGAAGATATGAAGGTTGTCCTTATCGGCTATCGCGCGACAGGCAAATCAACTGTAGGGATACTGCTTGCCGCTAAACTGAAAATTCCCTTTGGGGATACTGACACGCTGGTGGAAAAAAATATGGAAATGACCATCAAAGAAATTGTGGCACTCCACGGCTGGAATTTTTTCCGTAATAAAGAAAAGGAGGCTGTCCTGACGCTGACACAGGAAGGAGCAGGCGTGATCGCCACGGGCGGAGGCGCAGTTCTGGATAAAGAAAACATTAATTTATTAAAGCAGAAAGGTGTAATTGTCTGGCTTAACGCCCCTCTGCATGATATTATCAACCGGCTCAGCAAAGATGCACAGGGTGCGGCAATAAGGCCGCAGTTTACAGATTGGAATATAGTTCAGGAAACGATAGAGACGCTGAAACAGAGAATTCCTTTATATAAAAATGCCGCTGATCATACTGTGGAAACGGTAAATAAAAGCCCCATACAGGTCATGGAAGAAATTTATCAATATTTAGCGGAATCCGGTAAATTAATTAGAATTATTAAAAGTAAAAAATAAAGCTTTTGCTTTCATCAATGTAATTCATAGAAGATATAACAGGAGTAATTATGGCCGGAAATACAATAGGCAGTTTTTTTCGTGTTACAACCTGGGGAGAGTCGCACGGGAAAGCCCTAGGAGTAGTTGTAGATGGTTGTCCGCCCGGACTGGAATTGGACAAAACCATCATTCAGCAGGCTCTGGACAGAAGAAGACCGTCGATATCGGCTTCATCAACAGCAAGGAAGGAAAGCGACAAGGTCGAAATTCTTTCCGGTGTTTTTGAAGGTAAAACCACCGGTACGCCTATATCGCTAATGATACGAAATTCTGATGCTAAAACTTCTTCTTATGATGAATTAAAAGATATATTCCGCCCCGGACAGGGAGATTTTACTTATCTGCAGAAATACGGTATCCGGGATTGGCGAGGCGGAGGGCGAGCCTCCGGCAGAGAAACCGCTGCGCGCGTTGCCGCGGGCGCAATTGCCGAAAAAGTCATTGCTGAAGCAGGCATGGAAGTATTGGCTTATACACAAGCAATCGGTGCAATCGAAATTGACCGCAATAAAATACCTTCAGACAAAAATTTGAGGAGATTTGTGCGTGATAATCCTCTGTTCTGCCCTGACCGGCAGGCTGCGGCAGCCATGGAGAAAAAGATTACGGCAGTTCGTAAAGAGGGAGATTCGTTGGGAGGAGTTGTGGAAATTATCGTACGGGGTTGTCCCGCTGGGTTAGGAGAACCCGTGTTTGATAAAATGGATGCGGATTTAGCCAAAGCTTTAATGAGCATCGGCTCGGTGAAGGCAGTGGAAATCGGCGACGGCATTGCATTGGCCACTCTTCGCGGATCTCAGGCTAATGATCAAATGGATAAGAAAGGATTTAAAACAAATCACGCTGGAGGCATACTGGCGGGAATAACCACCGGCGCGGAAATCATCCTGCGCGCTTACTGCAAACCGGTTCCATCTATCACGAAACCCCAGCAAACTATAGACTCCAGGGGAAAAGAACAGATAATTAAGATTCAGGGAAGGCACGATGCTTGCGTATTGCCGCGGATAGTGCCTGTTTGTGAAGCGATAGTATGCATTATTTTGGCCGATCACTTACTCCGGCAAAAGGCGATCAGCAAATGAACAATACTACTGTAGGTATTATAGGCGGCACGCGAGGCATGGGGCACTGGTTCGCCGGTTTGCTTAGCAAAGAAGGCTACGCAGTTCATGTGAGTGGGAGAAAAACTACGCTCAATGCGGAAGAAATCGCCAAAATATGTGATGTAGTTGTGGTTGCGGTGCCGATTTCCGCCACTGCCGAAGTTATTAAACTTGTCGGACCGCTTCTGACTAAAGATAAACTTTTTATGGATTTAACTTCGCTGAAAAAAGAGCCTGTGGCCTTGATGCTCGCCAGCTCACCGGCGGAAGTAATCGGCTGCCACCCGCTTTTCGGACCGACGCTCGAAGAAATTTCCGGGCAAAATGTTATTCTATGTCCGGCCCGGGGGACTAAGTGGCTTTCTTGGCTAAAAAGAGTTTTTAAAAAAAATAAATTGGTTGTTTTAGAAGCCACCCCTGAAAAGCACGATCAAATGATGGCGATTATTCAAGTACTCACCCATCTCCATACGATATCTTTAGGAACGGCCCTGGCTGCAACAGGAATTCCCCTGGCTGAAATTAACAAATTTTCCACGCCTATTTTTCAAGCAAAATTAGATATTATAAAAAAAGTGTTTATGGAAAGTCCTGAGCTGTACGCCGATATAATCACCAAAAATCCCGACACAGGCAAAATACTGAATATTTGTGAAAAAACCCTCGCGGATATTGGCCAAATAATTAAATCTGGTGGTGAAACAAAATTAAAAGAAGTTCTGGATATAACGGCAAAAAAACTATTCTAGTCAAAAATGCAGTTATATAATCATTAGATTCCTTCTCCTTCTTCCGGCCTCTTTCATCCCCTGGAGGAAATTGCCGCCCATGGTTCGGCTTAAGATAAATTGTCTTTACTATTCATTAATTATACCCGTAACAAAGGTTTTATATTGTGCTCTCTTCTTTTTTTCTTTTGATTTTAAGCAAACTTGATGTATTTTTAAATTAATATAAAAAGGCGAACATATATTAATAGCAAAAATGGGCGAGGCTAAGCTATGGAAGCAAATATTAATAAAGTGACTAAATTGCTCGCGGCGGCAAGCAGAGTAGTAGTCTTCACCGGAGCGGGTATCAGCACGGAATCGGGCATACCGGATTTTCGCGGTCCAGTAGGCCTCTGGACTAAAGTTGATCCCAACGATTTTACTATCGATAAATTTTTAAGCTCGGAAACAACGCGCAAAAAAATGTGGCAACGTCTTCGAGAAGGCGGTTTGATGGCTGATGCCCAACCCAATCTTGCTCATCACGCGATAGTAGAGTTGGAAAAAATGGGTAAACTAAGCTCGGTTATCACGCAAAACGTAGATAATTTACATCAGAAAGCGGGCAACAGTCCACACTTGGTTCATGAATTACACGGCAACATGCAGTGGCTTGTTTGCCTTAATTGCCGTGAGCGATATCCCATCGAAATTGTGAAACAGAACGTTCCCTCACCCGACCATGTTCCAACATGCGATGCTTGCCACGGCATTTTAAAACCTGATGTAATTTTATTCGGAGAAGCGCTTCCGCAGCACACCCTCATGCGGGCGAGTCAGGAAGCTCAGGCATGCGACTTGCTGATTGTCATCGGCTCTTCATTGGTTGTTTATCCCGCCGCTTATATGCCGCTTTATGCCAAAAGGTCAGGTGCCAGTATCGTCATTATCAATAACGAACCAACAGAGCAGGATGATATTGCCGATGTGATCATTAATGCGCCGGCCGGAGAAACAATGACGAAAATCATAACTAAATTGAAAGAAATTATGAAACATAAGCTTTCCTAAAATATTCCGGATTATTTGAGAGAATTTGATGTGTTTGATAGTTTTCGCTTACAATGTTCATCCTTCCTACCATCTGATTCTGGCGGCTAATCGCGATGAATTTTATGAGCGGCCGTCATCTCCCGCTGATTTTTGGGAAGACGCACCGCAGATTCTGGCCGGGAAGGATTTAAAAGAAGGCGGCACGTGGCTGGGCATTACCAGAGAAGGAAAATTTGCCGCAATCACCAATTACCGCGATCCGGCCACATTTAAAATTAATGCTCAATCGCGCGGGAAGCTCGTCAGTCGTTACATTTCCGGAAACCAAAGCGCCAATAATTATCTGGAAAAGATTTCCCGGCAGATAGATAAGTACAATGGTTTTAATTTAATTTTGGGGGACAGGAACAATCTTTTTGCTTTTTCCAATCGCGGAGAAAAACAAAAACTAAATGCCGGAATATATGGATTGAGCAATCATCTTCTGGATACTCCCTGGCCTAAAGTTCGTAAAGCCAAGAAGGAGTTAAAAAGAGCCTTGAATGAAAAAGGCGCCGCCCTGGAAGATACTTTATTTGCCCTTCTCTCCGACAGGCGTGTTGCGCCCGACGATAAACTTCCCGCCACCGGGGTCGGTAGGGAATGGGAAAGACTTTTATCGCCTATCTTTATAAAAAGCGCCAATTACGGCACCCGTTCCTCGACAATTTTGCTCATCGGAAAAAATAAGCGCGTAAAGTTTGTGGAAAAAGTTTTTGATGAAAAATCCGAACTATGGCTGACCAGCCGATTTTCTTTTATCACAGAGAAAGAAAAATAAAATGGGACAGGAATCAAGCAACACTTATCCTCTGACACCGCGAGTAGGAGTCGGGGCAATAACTGTAAAAGATGGAAAAGTTTTATTAGTGAAACGCGCCATAGAACCAAGCAAAGGGCTTTGGGCTATCCCCGGCGGAACGCTGAAACTGGGCGAAACTCTGCAGGAGTGTGCTGCCCGCGAAATTCTGGAAGAAACCGGTATAAGGATCAAAGTCGGCGATTGTGTATATGTATTTGATTTCCTCGAGCGCGACGATAAAAGAAAAATTAAATTTCATTTTGTAGTTGTTGATTTTTCGGCTGATTACATTTCCGGTGAGCCCAAAGGCGCAGATGACGCTCTGGAAGCGCGCTGGCTTTCCGGTGAAGAATTAAATAAATTGCCGGTGGCAAAAAATACGCTTAAGGCTTTACGTTCGATAGGGTTTTTATCTTAGTATAGTCGCGGTGCATACCGTACCTGACGAGAGGAGGATTAAATGAAAGTTGTTTACCATGAAGATTACAATGAAGTTTATACAGATGATCCTGCTTCCGCCGCCGGAAGAATTCAAGCCATTGAAATGGCACTACGCAGCAAAGTAACATTTGTCACACCGGTTACGGCAACAAAAGAAGATATTCTCCAAGTACACACTCCCGATCACATAAGGGCGGTCGAACGTGAGGGTGTATACGAAATTGCCGCGCTCGCCGCTGGCGGCGCAATCCTTGCGGCGCAAATCGGCTTAACCGAACCCTGTTTTGCCGTAATTCGCCCGCCCGGCCACCACGCTTCCGCCGGAAGCGCCTGGGGATTTTGTTACTTTAATAATATGGCAATAGCGCTCACAAAATTGAAACGCGAGGGAAAAATCAAGAAGGCTTTTATTTTGGATTTTGATCTGCATCATGGCGATGGCAATGTTAATATCCTGGGCGGTAAAGGGTATGTAACGATCCTTAATCCCACGGGGCAGAACCGCAATGAATATTTAAAAATCGTGCAGGATAGTCTGGCGCAAACAGATGCTAATATCATAGCCGTTTCGGCCGGATTCGACAACCATGAAGATGACTGGGGAGGCCTGCTAAAAACCGAGGACTACACATTTATGGGTT
>JBEKMF010000072.1:0-12389 GCA_050008655.1 Smithellaceae bacterium | reverse complement strand
TAAATTTTGATTTTTTCCAGAGCCGGTCTAATTTCGAATATGCCGATTTGAGCATCGTTGAGACTTGATTTTGCTGCTTGAATCGTCGTTTCAGTAATCAAAATTTCATTGGGCCAATCCCGGCAAAGCCACTGCAATTTAAAAACAAAATTGACGGCATCTCCGATAACCGCATAGTCCATCTTTTTTTTCGAAGCCAATATTGCCGACAACGACCTCACCTGTCATGATACCCCTGATTTCAAGTATATGAAGCTGTAGTTTATGTGTCAAGGAAATAAAGCCGTAAAATAATGTTTTTGCTCGAAGGATTGTTTTTTTATGCCAGAGAGGAAAATACTTGATAATGCGTTCTAAATTGATATAGGTAAATTAAGGCGTAACAATTTCGAGGAGTAAATCATCATGGATATTCAGCTGAAGGAATTTCTGCAAGAGAAATTGACATTTCGTGATTCCTGCGGCGCGGGTAAAGTTATGGAGCTTTCCGATGCTGTGCGTCAATTCGTCAAACCAAGCATGAGCATTCAATTCGGCAACGGCATGACAACGCCGACAGCCATTTTTTTTGAAATTGCCCGGCAATTCTGGGGGAAAAATCCCGGATTCACCATTATTGGGATTTCCGGCGGTGTTTACAATGTTGCCCTTTTCGTTCATGGAAAGCTCTGTAGCAAAATCATTGCCGCATTCGCAGGCGATGGGTATCCATTCCCCGGTCCTAATCCTATCCTTGCCCGAGCTCTAAGGGAGGGAACTGTCTCGCTGGAAAACTGGACACAATTAACGATTGTTCTTCGCTTCATGGCCGGAGCTTTGGGTGTGCCATTTTTCCCTACTAAATCAATTCGCGGGAGTTCCATGGAGGTTGATAATAAAGATAGTTTTTGTCAAATTCCCAATCCTTTTGAGAAGGGAGAATCGGCAAGTGTTGTTAAAGCCTATAATCCGGATATTGCCATTGCTCACGGATGGGCGGCAGATAAAGACGGTAATACCATAATGTCCGCGCCATACTCCGGAAATCACTTTGGAGCACTAGCAGCCAAGGAAGGTGTGATCGTCACCGTCGAAAAGATTGTCGATACCGCTTTTATCCGGCGCCACGCTCACATGACTCGCCTTCCCGGATATATTGTCAAAGCAGTCTGCCCTGCACCTATGGGCGGCCATCCTATGGGCATTCATGCTCTCGGTGTCTCCGAATTGGAAGGATATGGAGAAGATGAAGAATGGATTATAGAAGCACGAAAAGCTTCTCGAAATTCTGATGAATATCAAGCCTGGGTGGAAAAATGGGTACTGGGATGCAAAAATCATGAAGATTTTCTTTCTCGTCTCGGGCAGCAGCGCATTTGGCATTTAAAAGGGAAAATCCAAAACGATTCCTGGATGTCTGAACTTTCCGTTTTGGCCGGTCGTCTCCCCTCTCCTCATGAATCAACGCCTGCTGAACGTTTGGTTAGCGCCTCTTCCAATAAAATCATGGAAATTATTAAAACAAAAAATTATCGTTTGGCTCTTTGTGGCATCGGCGTTTCTAATCTTGCCGCCTGGTTGGCTTATTACAAATTGCACCAAGAAGAGTATTCTCTGGAGCTGGTAGCGGAAATCGGCTATTATGGTTACTCTCCTCAGCCATCCGATCCTTATGTATTCAATCTTCGCAACATTCCTTCCTGTAAGATGATTTCGGATATCTTTACTTCTTTGGGCATTATTATGGGCGGTTCCCAAACTTCCAGCATTGGAGTAATCGGAGCGGGACAAGTTGACAGGTTGGGAAATGTTAATACGACAAGACTATCCGTAACAGGTCCTTTTTTAGTCGGGTCAGGAGGAGCCAACGATGTGGCCTCAAGCGCAAATGAAACGATCGTTACTTTGGAACAAAACAAGAGCCGCTTTGTGGAAAAAGTCGCCTATATAACGTCACCGGGTATTAGAGTAACCACCGTGATTTCTCAGTTGGGAATATGGGAAAAGGAATCAGGAAATAATGAACTGGCATTGACAGGATATTTTCCTGTAAGACCATCGGCATCCGAAGAGGAATCTGTGAGGAGCATTCAGGAACAATGCGGCTGGAAATTGAAAGTAAAAAGCAAACTGCAGATTCTTCCCCTGCCATCCGCAGAAGAATTAAAACTTATGCGCTGTTTCGATCCGAAACGTTTTTTCCTTGGAGGTGATGAATCACAACGCTAGGAATATAAATAGTTTACTATATTTGCCTGTTATCATACATCCAAATGCATTGGCGGTTTATCATTATCGGACCCTTTTGTTTTATTGAAATTTGGATTTGCGCGAAGAAGGTGTCCAGGTAAAGATTCTCCGGCAAATTTTTCCGCAATTTTAACGCATTCCAGAAGAAGGTTAAAATCTATCCCTGTTTTTATCCCCATTTCTTCAAATAAGTAAACAAGATCTTCTGTCGGCACGTTCCAGTATCCCAGATCAAGTTCCATCGAACCGTAAGGTGTCCCACTCATGCCGCCCAGGGAAGTGTCGAAAATTCTTATACCGGCCTCATACGCGGCGACACAATTTGCAATAGCCGTACCTCTGGTATTGTGGAAATGCACGGCCAGATTAATATTTAGATTCAAATCAAGAATGGATTTTATAAGGGCTTTCACCTTTTTGGGGTTGGCCATACCCGTCGAATCTACCAGCGAAATTTCTGTTGCCCCCATATAACTTAATTTCAATACAAGTTGTAATACTTCTTCGGGTGAAATCACTCCTGCATATGGACAACCAAAAGCGGTGAGAATATAGATTCGGACACTCTTTCCGCTTTTGCCGGTAGCGTCGAAAATAGCAGGCAACGTTTTGTTTACAGTCTCCCTTAGTGTTCGTCCCATTGTTACTTTATTAAATATGTCGCTCGCGGCAACGAGCATAAGAATTTCGTCAATTTGAGTAATCAATGCCCGTCGGCAGCCGATTTCGTTAGGCACCAATCCCACATAGGTGACGCCTGATTGTTTTTTGATCCCGTCGATAATTTTTTCGGCATCATAGTTTCTCGGTAAAAGACGCGGATGTAAGAAAGATGCGCATTCTATTTTTTTAAAACCGGCTTGAGATAATTTATTTATAAACATTACCTCATTGTCCGCCGAAGGACTTTTACACACAGCCGGCAAACCGTCGCGCGGAGATATTTCTACAATGGTTACTTTATTTTCTTTTTTCAAAATAGCTATCCTGATAAATAAAAAAAATCATTAATTCCGGAAAAATTATATCCTCATCTTGTCTGGATATGTTATGCATAATACGTTCCATAAATATTTATGCCTTTAAAATAACGTGATACAGGAAAAATTTTAAAGACTGATAAATCTTAACTACTTCTTTTAATTAAAACCATATTTTTTCATTTTTATGTAAAAAGTTCGTCTGCTAATTCCCAGTTTTTTTATAGCCATGGTTCTGCTTGAGGATGTTTCCATAGTTTCTTTAATTAATTTTTTTTCCAAACTCTCGACAGCTTGCGTAAGATTGTAAATTCTATCTTGTGAAGAAGTTATTGTTAAGCCGACAGGATTGTGTTCCGGTTCTTGGGTAAAAAGAAAATTGGGGAGTGAACTGGGAGAAACTATCGAATCTCTGCTCATGTTGACTGCATAACTCACTACACCTTTCAATTCACGTACATTTCCAGGCCAGTGATACAAATTCAGAATTTCCATAGATGAAGAAGAAAATTTTATATTTCTTTTTTCAATATCATCATTTGAATTTAGAAAATAATCGACCAACAGAGGAATGTCCTCTCTGCGTTCCCGGAGTGGTGGAAGATAAATAGTGAAAGCGTTTAATCGAAAAAATAGATCTTCCCGAAATACCTTCTGTTCGATTAAAGAGGTTAAATCTCTGTTTGTTGAAGATATTATGCGGACATCAACCTTAATGTTCTTCGTACCGCCTACCCTCTTAAAAGTGCCGGATTCCAGAACCCTTAATAACTTTGATTGCGTCTGAAGCGAAGCGTCTCCAACTTCATCCAGAAGGATAGTCCCTTCATGAGCTTCATCGAAATAGCCCCTGCTCCCTTCTGTTCTTGCTCCGGTAAACGCCCCTTTTTCATATCCAAACAGTTCGCTTTCGATTAAAGTATCCGGAATAGCGGCGCAATTGACATCAATCAATGGCTTAGCGCTCCGCTTACTTGTACTATGTATCGCGCGCGCCAGTATTTCTTTACCTGTACCGCTTTCTCCGATGATCAGCATGGAGATGTTCGATTTTGCGGCCCTTTGCGCGATAATCAGGGCTTTTTTAAATTCTATATTCTCACCCACTAACTCACTGAACTCAGGAGAGAGTTTTTCTGTGCTAAATTTTTCCTCATCTTCATAGGGATTAGACTTTCTTATCCGATAAGATTTATCATCTTTCCTTTCAAAATCTCTGGCAATCATGAGATAAAAATGCTCTTGTTCTTTTGATTTGTTTAATAAGTATACAAATAGGCTGATTTTTTGTTGATGGCCGGGAATTATTAAAAATTGCGGCGATGTAATTACTTTGGCAGATGTTTTTATGTCTAAACTAGAAAGAATATCACAGCGGTTTTTTCTTTTCCCGCCAATTTTAAATTTGAATAGGTCTTCAAAATTTTTGTTTATATAATATACATACTTATTTTCATCAATTATTGCGGCGGCATACGATATATCTTGTATGGTTTTCATTAAAAATTGAGGATTTATTTCCATAACTTTTTCTTTTTTCCTAAGAATATGTATACAATCAATACAAAAGAGTCAACAAAAATTATACAAAATTATTTCCTTGGGAGATAAGGAAGCATCTCAGAATAGATTACTGATAGAATATTAATTTAACATTTTTCCTATTAATAAGGGTGTGTAGTCAGTCCAAATCATGAAGGAGATAAAAAATATTTTATGCCTCATATTAGCATAAGACGTTTTTAAAGCGGGATGGTATAACTGGTATGATATTTGCTGATTTTCTCCATGGATAGGATTAAAAATGATAAGCAAGGAGTAAAAATATGGATATTAAAAATATTATGATTATCGGTTCGGGTCTCATGGGATCGGGTATTGCTCAAGTTTCCGTACAGGCCGGATATAATGTCATCATGAACGATGTAAAGATGGAGTTTATCGACAAAGGTTTCAATTCCATAAGCTCGATACTTGATGGACAGGTAAGGAAGGAGAAAATAACCGCCGCCGATAAAGATGCTGCTTTATCCAGAATCAGCAAATCAGCCGATCTAGAATCAGCAAAAAAAGCCGATTTCGTTATTGAAGCCGCTTTTGAAAATTTCGAGGTGAAGAAAGCCATATTCGAAAAACTTGATGCTATATGCAGAAAAGATGTGATATTAGCCACCAACACTTCTTCTATTCCCATCACTTCTCTAGCGACAACCGTGCACCGGCCGGGAAAATTTATCGGTATGCATTTTTTCAGCCCCGTAGGAATAATGAGGCTCGTAGAGATAATTCCCGGGCTTAAAACATCCGAGGATACTGTCAAAATAACACAAGAATTGGCAGTCAGTTTAAAAAAAGAAACTGTTCGAGTGAAAGATGTGCCAGGTTTTCTCGTAAACCGGATTAATGCAGCATTCCGGTCCGAGGTTTTTACCTGTTTGCTCGAGGGAGTGGCCAGCCTCGAAGATATCGACAAGGCCGTGAAGCTCGGACTTAATCATCCCATGGGGCCATTCGAACTAAACGATGCAGTGGGTTTAGATATCGGGCTTAATGTTTTTAGAACACTCTATGAGGGATATAAAGACAAAAAATTTCGCCCTCCTCTGATCCTGGAGAAGATGGTGTTAAGCGGAGACCTCGGCAAAAAAACCGGCAAAGGCTGGTATGATTATACATCCGGAGAAAAGAAGCCGAGAAAAGACGTAAATTTTTAGAATAAAAATTATGGGGAGATGAAACCATGGAAAATGTAGTCATTTTAAATTGCGTACGTACCCCCATCGGAGCTTACGGTGGTTTTTTAAAAGATATTCCTGTTTATAAACTCGGCGCTATCGTTTTGCAGGAATTAGTGAAACGGGTAAAAATAGATCCGGCGCGGGTTGAAGATGTGATTATGGGTACATCCTATCAAAACGGCGAATGCGCTAACGGTGCGCGGATGGCGGTCCTTGAAGCCGACTGGCCTGATTCAATTCCCGGTGTTGTTCTTGATCGGCGCTGCTGTTCAGGTCTGGATGCTATTTTTTTCGGGGCCATGAAAATACAAACGGGAAACGCTGATATCGTAATTGCCGGGGGCATGGATTCGATGAGTCAGGCCGAATTATATGTGCCCGGCGATATCAAGTGGGGGATCGGCGGCAAGAGCCATGAAAAGTACGGCTTCATGCCTAGAGGCCACGGGGCTCTCGCCATGTGGGGAATCCCCTTCTATGATCGCATTCAGCGCGCGCGTGTCATGTCACAACCCATTGCCCGCTACGGCGAACTCAGTTCCATGATGACGTGGGCCGAAGCCGCGGCTAAAAAAGAAAAAATAACTCGGGAGGAAGCGGATCGTTGGGCGTTGCGGAGCCACCAAAAGGCGATCACGGCGCAAGACGCAGGCAAATTTGCCGAAGAGATTGTTCCTGTTCCTCTCGGGAAGGGTAAAACAGGCGAAACTGTTTACTTCAGTATTGACGAGGGCCCGCGCCGGGAAACAACTCTGGAGAGACTCGCCAAGTTAAAGCCTGTTTACACTGATGGTGTCTGCACGGCGGGAAATTCTTCTTCGGAAAATGACGGCGCGGCAGTTGTAATGCTTGCTTCCGAGAAAAAGGCAAAAGAGCTGGGGATAAAACCCCTAGCTTATTTCCGTTCTTGCGCAATTGCGGCGACTGATCCAACCTTGACCTACCCGGCCGTGCCTGTGTCCGTTCAAAAAGCACTGCAAAAAATTAACATCACTATAGATCAGGTAGGCCTCATTGAAGTCCAGGAAGCTTTTGCCGTTCAGGCGCTGGCTGATGCTCGGCTTTCCGGCATCAAGGACAAAGAAATGGATGAAAAAGTCAACGTCAACGGTTCCGGAATTTCCTTGGGACATCCCATCGGCGCTACCGGCGCGATGCGACTGACAACACTGATTAACGAAATGGCCAGAAGAGATACAAAATTTGGATTGCAAACTATATGCGGCGGCGGCGGTCAGGGCATCTGCCTGATCGTGGAAAGAAAATAACCTAAGGAAAATTACAGGAGGCTTTTAAATATGGATTTCGCATTAACCGAAGAACAAAAAATACTTCAGGATATGGCAAAGAATTTTGCCGAAAATGAAATCAAACCCCATGTCGAAGAAGATGAAAAAAACCAACACTGGCGCAAAGAAATTTTCGCTAAAATGGCTGAATTAGGTTTCTTCGGTTTCTGCATCGATGAGAAATATGGAGGAAATGGCATGGGCTTTCTGGAAGGTGCGCTGGTCATCGAGCAAATCGCCAAAGTCCATACTTCATGGCGTATGGCCTTTAACATGCAGTGTTGGGGACCCTCTTTGACCATTCAAAAATTCGGAACAGAGGAACAGAAGCAGCATTACATTCCTAAATTTGTCAGTGGCGAATATATCGGCAGTTTCGCCATGACGGAAACCGATATCGGCTCCGATGTGGCCGGTATGAAATGCCTGGCGGAAGACAAGGGAGATCATTATCTTCTCAATGGAAATAAGATGTGGATTACGAACGGAACAGTTTCCAATCACGGTTTATTATATGTAAAGACGAATAAGGACGCCGGAGCCAATGGAATCACCTGCTTTATCATGGATTACAGCCTATCGGGCATTACCCGTAAAAAAATCCATGAAAAAGTGGGGCTGCTGGCGTCCGATACGGCGGAAATTACTTTTGAAGATGTGAAAGTACCGAAGAAACTTGTGCTGGGAACCGTCAACAAAGGATTTCAAATGTGCATGACTCAGTTAAATGCCACACGGCTCGGCTGCGCGGCAGGCGCAGTAGGGCTTTCCGGAGCCATCCTGGAAGCCTCTATCAAATACGCTAATGAAAGATCTCAGTTTGGACAAAAGATCGGCAAATTCCAGTTGATTCAGCAACAGATCGCGGAAATGAAAATGGGACATGCAGCAATGGCTGATCTTGTTTACAAAGCGGCCTGGTTAAAGGATAAAGGCCTTCCCAACGTGATGGAAACATCGATGTCCAAACTTTACGGAGCCAAAGAGGTCGTTCACGCGGCCAACGAATGCATGAAACTATTCGGTTCATTCGGTTATTCCGATGAATATCCCTGCGGCCGATTCCTGCGCGATGCAAAACAATTCGAAACGTTGGAAGGAACATCCAATATGCATACTATGATCGTGGCTAACGCCGCGCTCGGTTATGCTCCCAACAGAGTATAAGAGATCATTTAAATGATTTACCCAAGATACTCAAATCGTTTCTTTGATCTAGTTGAAAAATAATGCACAGTTGTGGGAACCGGTAAAATGAAATGAATATTCATGAATACCAGGCCAAAGAGATTCTGAAATCGTACGATATCCCCGTGCCGGCCGGAAGAATGGTAAAAACGATCCGCCAAACACAGAAGTTTCTGGAGGAATTCGGTCGGCCCTGCGTATTGAAAGCGCAGATTTACGCCGGTGGCCGCGGGAAAGCCGGAGGGATCAGAAAAGTACAGGACTCTCGGCAGGCCGGTGAAGTGGCAGAAGATATCTTTAAAGAAAAGCTCGTGACTATTCAGACCGGAAGCAAGGGACTGGCCGTCAAGTATATTCTTGTTGAGGAAAAAGTGGAAATCGAAAAGGAGTTTTATCTTTCCATTACCCTAGACAGACGGACATCTCGCTATTGCCTTATCGCTTCTGCCCAAGGAGGCATGGATATCGAAGAAGTAGCGCGCGTATCGCCCGAAAAAATTCATACCCTTTATATTGAGCCCTTTGTCGGAATGCGCTCCTATCATGCCCGCGGGATTGCCATGATCTTAGGACTAAAAGGCAAAATTGTCGACGATGCCGTCAAACTAATGCAGAACTTGTATAAAATCATCTTAGAAAAGGATTGCTCGTTAATTGAGATTAATCCTCTTGTTGTCAGCAAGGCCGGTAAATTGATAGCTATGGACTGCAAAATTAATTTTGACGATAACGCCCTCTTCCGACATCCTGATTATGAAAAAATGATTGATTTTTCGCAGTTGGATACTCTGGAAATTCAGGCTAAAAAATTTGATCTCGCTTATATAAAATTGAACGGGAACATCGGCTGTATGGTGAATGGCGCCGGTCTGGCCATGGCCACGATGGATGTCTTGAAAGAATATGGGGGGGAACCGGCTAATTTCCTCGATGTCGGCGGCGGAGCAAACAGGGAAAAAGTGGCCGGAGCTTTTCGAATTATTCTACAGGACAGGAAAGTGAAAGGAATTTTCGTCAACATTTTCGGTGGTATTATGCGCTGCGATATAATCGCGCAAGGTATTATTGACGCCACAAAGGATACAACCTGTAATCTTCCTATCGTGGTCAGAATGGATGGAAGCCGCCTTGCCGAAGGCAAGAGCCTTCTTGCTCAATCAGGACTGAACGTCGAAACGGTTGATAATTTGGGGGATGGCGTAGCTAAAATTGTGCAGAAGGTCAATAAAAAACGCAAAGCCATCGGCAGCGCCAAATGAGAAATAATTTTAAAGCCAACGGATAAAGAAATGGCTATTTTGATCAACAGAGATTCTAAAATAATTGTTCAAGGCATCACCGGGAAAAGCGGCCTTCTTCACGCTTTACAATGCCGTGATTACGGAAGCAATATTGTCGGAGGAGTCACACCGGGAAAAGGTGCTACCACAATCGAGGACTTTCCCGTATTCGATACCCTTAATGAGGCCGTCCATGCGACCGGAGCAACAGTTTCCATGATTTTAGTTCCCGCCCCCTGGGCGGCAGAGGCGATTCTGGAAGCGGCGGATGGAGGGATTGAACTGGCCGTTTGTATCACTGAAGGCATTCCTATACGCGACATGGTCATTGTAAAAAGATATCTTCAGGACAGCAAAATGAACCTTATTGGCCCTAATTGTCCGGGAGTCATCACTCCTGGTGAATGCGAAGTGGGAATTATGCCCGGTGCCATTCATAAAAAAGGAAACATCGGCGTTGTTTCCCGCAGCGGCACACTCACCTATGAAGCAGTCAAACAGCTAACTGAATCGGGTTTAGGTCAATCTACCTGCGTTGGTATCGGCGGAGATCCGATAATCGGCATGAGTTTCATTGATGTGCTGAAACTTTTCCATGAGGATAGTCAAACAAAGGCAGTTTTTATGATCGGCGAAATCGGCGGCGATGCGGAAGAAGCAGCGGCCAAATGGATCAAAGAAAATATGAGAAAACCTGTTGCCGCCTTTATTGCCGGACTCACGGCTCCTCCGGGTAAACGCATGGGGCACGCTGGCGCAATTATTACCGGCGGCAAAGGACGTGCCGCGGACAAGATCGGAATTCTCACCGAATGCGGCGTTACTGTGGCGAAAAGTCCCACTAAAATAGCCGAGGCGATGAACCAGGCCCTAAATATACAAAGCTAATCAAATCATAATTTGTGGAGTTAAAAAATGAAGCAATATTTTGAGAAAATGGATCCTTTGGGAAAGGCGCTTTCGCCGAAACAAATAGAAACTATGAAGAACAATATTATCCAGGCGGAAGAAATGATGAATCAACTGGATGCCGAAGCGGAAAGGATTAAGAAAGTCGGCGTACCCCTGGAAACAATGCATGAGCGCGGCGAAATGAGCGTTTGGGAGCGCATTGATTATTTAGTCGATCCGGGAACATTTTGCCCGCTGCACACCATATTAGATCCGGAAAACGAGGAATCGGGCAGCACCGGTGTTGTCGACGGTCTCGCACGGATCAACGGCAAATGGTGCGTTCTGATCGGCTTTAACAATAAATGGATGGCCGGCGCCTGGATTGCCGGTCAGGCGGAAAACAATCTGCGCGTAACGGATATCGCCAAGATTCTCCATATTCCGCTCGTCTGGCTCGTAAACTGTTCCGGCGTGAAGCTTCCCGAACAGGAAAAAGTGTACGCTAATCGCCGCGGCCAGGGGACATGCTTTTTCCGACATGCCGAATTGGAGCAAATGGGCATACCGGTTATTGCCGGTATCTACGGAACCAATCCCGCTGGCGGCGGTTACCAGGCCATCAGCCCGACTATTCTGCTGGCCCATAAAAAAGCAAATATGGCGGTGGGCGGTGGTGGCATCGTGAGCGGCATGTCTCCGAAAGGTTCTTTTGATAAAGAAGGAGCTGAAGAGATTATTAACGCTACCAGACATTTCAAATCGGTTCCTCCGGGGAGCGTCAAGGTCCATTATGATGTAACCGGTTTCTTCAGCGCCGTTTTTGATGAAGAGAAGCAAGTTCTGGATGCCATCAAAGATTATATGGCGGATATGCCGGCTTATAATCCGAAGTTTTTTCGAGTGTCCACGCCGGCAGAACCGAAATACCCTCCTACGGAAATTGCCTCTATTATTCCGATGAACAAAAAAAGGGTTTATGATTTCGAACAGGTTCTGGCTAGGCTGGTGGATAATTCCGAGCATTTGGAGTTCCGTCCGGGATTCGGCCCGGAAATTTATACAGGCCTGGTAAAAATCAACGGCTACCTTATCGGCGCCATCGGTAATCGCCAGGGCATTCTACCTAATTACCCTGAATACACCAATGAATACATCGGTGTCGGAGGTAAGCTTTATCGTCAGGGTTTAATCAAAATGAGCGAATTTGTGACCCTTTGCTCTCGCGATAAGATTCCGGTAATCTGGTTTCAAGATACCACGGGAATTGACGTGGGAGATATCGCGGAAAAAGCGGAGCTTCTGGGCTTAGGTCAATCATTGATCTATTCCATTGAAAATACAAACCTTCCGATGATGCTCGTTGTTTTACGCAAAGGAACCGCTGCTGCGCATTATGTTTTAGGAGGTCCTACAGCCAATAACAATAACGCTTTCTCGCTGGGCACGGCCGCAACCGAGATCAACGTCATGCATGGTGAAACAGCGGCTGCGGCAAGTTACGCCCGGAGACTCGTCAAGGAAAAAGACGCGGGTAAACCTCTGCAACCTGTTATTGATAAGATGAACGAGATGGTTGAACATTATGACAGGACGTCAGGGCCTTTGTTTTGCGCCAAGAAAGGTTTTGTGGATGAAGTTGTGCGTTTTCATGAAATCCGTAAATATCTGGTGGCCTTTACTAATTGTGTTTATCAGAATCCGCAAGCGATTTGTCCGAAGCATCATATGATATTGCCGCGCATTATTCGCTCCGAAATAGTGAAAGGCCTAGACCGTCCGTAAGAAAAAGAT
>JBEKMF010000071.1:0-12461 GCA_050008655.1 Smithellaceae bacterium | reverse complement strand
GCTGTATCGTTAGCTACTTGATTTTTATCTGCTGTTTCCGCAGCAAAAGAAGCTTCTGTAATATATGCGAAAACCCAAAGAATAATTAGGAGAAGAAGAAAAATTTTGGATAAATACTTTTTCATGGTTTTACCTCTTTTATCTCTTGCGCAGTTTTAAAATAATTCTTTTTACATTTTGCGATGCATATTCTTCCACAATGACACGATCGGCCATGATTTCGATTACTTTACCATTATGTAAGCCAATGTGCGTTCCGGTAAATAAAGGATAAAACTTTTTTGTTGCATCCTCCACAATAGCCACGCGACGAATATTATCACCGGCAATTCCCACTACTCTGAATTGTTCGGCGCTAACCCTTTGCAAGGGGAAAATTGAAGCCACTTCGTTTTTCTCATTTTTCTTCGTTACAGCGACTTCTATTTCGACAAAAGGCCGGAAGGGATCTGGTTTGCCTAATGGATTATAACTATAAGTGTTATCCAGAGTTGGCACAACCGGCGGTGGCTGTTGAATTTGTGGTTGTGGTGCAGCAGGTTCTGTTGATGCGGGGGGAATCGCATTTAAAATATTTTTGTCCTCAACAGCAAAAGCATAAGCTGCAACAATGAAAATACTTATAACAATGTTGAAAATTATAAACCCTTTTTTCATTTTCTTTTTTCGCCAATTTTTGCATTTTTATCGACAAACATGTACGTTTTGATCGTACAAGATGCTGTGATAATATATCCCCGTCCTTTTACATCCTTTCTATCGCCCATGGTAATGTTGGAAATGTTGATAATGCGCGGCAATTTGGCTACTTTCTCAAAAAAGTAAACAATATTCTGAAAGGTACCTATTACCGATACTCCCACAGGTATTTCTTCATAAAAAGGTTCAGGTTCTGGTCCGGGAGCTTTCTTACCGCCCGCAGGTTTGGCGGTGCCAGTCGCCGGTTTCTGTTCAAGTTGCCTTTGATCGGAAGGCTTAAATAACGACGCAGCTTTTGGCTCTTCGGAGGGCGTTTTCTCAAACGGTTTCGGTACAGTAGCTTTCGGTTCAAATAATAAAAACTCAATGCCTGCATCTTTACCTGACAGTGCAACAGAATGAAAAAGGCCGGGGATTTCCCGCTGGTCGGGAAGTTTTTGTAAAGCAACCTCATAATTTTCTTTTAATGCTGCAACATCAGCCATGTACTTATTAAGCTGTAATGCAATTTTTTCTTTTTCTTTAATTTGCACTTGCATTTCTTCTAATTTCTTATCGAGAGAATTTTTCTTGGACAATGTGTCACCAAAAAAAAGAAAGTAGTATAAATAACCAATAATAAAAAAAATCAAAATTATGGCCAATGCCTTAGCCTGAGGCGACATCCTTTTTATATCATTAAATGTAATGGCCATATGTTAAAATCCCTTTTTCATGACACATGAAAAATTAAACTGCTGGAGGGTAATGCCGGAAACCTCTGTCTTTTTTGAAGATATCAAATCCACCGATTTTATCGGATCAAATTTTTCAATAGTTTTCATAAAATCGGCTACTGCTATATTGTCCCTTCCAATTCCTTCAATTGTTAGATTGTTGTCTTTTTGGGTTATTTTGGCCAGCCAAATATTTTTTAATGGAACCAGTGCAGCCAGGTCATCCAGGGTCTTTACGGGAGCTAAACGATTTTCTTCTAATGTTTTAATCACACTTAGTTTTTGTTCCAAATCACTTTTATCGTTTTTGAATCTTTCCAAGTTGCCTATTTTCTTATTTAGGTCGGCAAGCGTGGTTTTCGCGTCTTTCTCTTGGGCCTCCAAGTCGTTAATTAAAGAATTCATCCAAAGTTGCAGCCAAACCAGACAAAGAATAAATAAAACAAACGAGCCTATAATAATGGATACTTGGCGGACAAGATTTTCCTTCTTTTCCTTTTCGTGATAAGGTAAAAGATTAATTTTAATCATTTGTCGCCTATTGTCCTCAGACCCAATCCTACAGCAACCGCTGCAATTGGTTTAATATTTTCCAGTGTTTTGGAATCAATATTTCTTTTGTTATAGCCGATTTTTAAAAATGGATTGATCAACTCCGTGTCGACATTCAACTTTTGCGATAAATGTGCCGCCAATCCGATAATTCTGGCCGATCCACCGGAAAGAAAAACGTATTTAATGTATTCACCGCCAAAAGTTGAACGGAAGTAATCAATGGATCTTTCGATTTCGGAACAAATAGGTTCGGCAAGATCCAGGATGCTGTTTCTTACATCCAAAACCTCCTGTTCATTGCCGGGAAGGCCTTCGACTTTTATTTTTTCCGCTTCCTCAAAAGTTACACCATATTTTTCCTGCAGGCCTTCGGTGATCGAGTTGCCGCCCATAGTGAAATCTCTTGTGAAAATAGACATGCCGCCTTTGATAACATTAATATTGGTGAGACTCGCGCCGATACGAACAATAACAACAATTTCATTATCTTCGAATTCATAATTGGCCTCGTACATAGTTTCCAAAGCGAAAGAATCTACATCCATGATCGCAACGTCGAGACCGGCGGCCGTAACTGCGTCCAGATAATTGTTAACCATATCTTTTTTGGCGGCCACGATAATGACGTCCATTTGATTGGGATTATATTCATTATCACCCAAAATCTGGAAATCATAATTAACATCGTCCATATTATCGAAGGGCAAGTATTTGCCTGCTTCATCACGGATTAAATCACGTAATTCTGTTTCATCCATTTGGGCAAATGTTACCTTTTTTACGATAACGGAATTCCCGGAAAGAGAAGTGACTATACCTTTCCCTCTGCAACCCGAATTCCAAAAGAGTTCCTTGATTTTTAAGGACAGTGCCTTGGAATCGCTTAAAACACCTTCAATGATTATTCCTTTAGGCAGCGGAAGCTGTAGAAAGCGATTAAGCACATAACCATTGGACGTCCTGAGGACTTCGGCCAATTTTAAAGAACTGGAACCGATATCCAAACCGACCAGTTTTTTAGGTCTTGAAAAAATTCCTTTTGGTTCAAACATTGAAAAGCCACCGCATTGTTTTTAACTAAATTATTTTACCAGCCGGTAAACAATGTCTCCCTCTTTAACCATACCCAGTTCGCTGCGAGCCAATGTTTCAATATAGGTTAAGTCATTACGCAATAAAAGTATTTTTCTTTTTAAGGCGTTGTTTTCCGTCGTTATTTCATTGCTTTGCAACTTTAACTGAGCTAACCGCTTGCTCACTAAGTAATTATCAACAAGCCCTTTATTGCCAAAGGTAATCAAAAGAGCCATTAGCAGCAAAAAGACAATGAGATACCTGCCTATCTTCATTTGGAAATAACCCTCCCGCATTCAAAACGGCAGAAATTAATCTTATGTATCAATTGCCTTTTCAAGGAAACACTTCTTCGTAAGGTTTCTGCAACGCCTTGGCCACTTTCAATTCCGAATTCTTCCTTGTTGACAATCCTTTTTCCATTTTGGCAATTGTCTGGGGGGCCAATTCGGCCTTCCTTGCCAGTTCAGCTATGCTTAATGGAACTGTCTCTCGCAATTTTTTTACCCGATTTTTCTTAATATTATCTACCATAGATTAAAGCGTCACCTCATCTGATGATTGCTAAAAAACACTAACTTTAAAGAAAAGTCAAGCAAAATATTTAATATTGATTAAGATTAATTAATATTAATTAATCTTAATCAATAAGATAAATAATTCTCAATAATTAGAAAAAATTAGTATTTCTTCCGAGTATTATAGGGGCAAAGAAAAGTGCAATCAGACGTAATGCTGGGAATTTTTATGAATTAAATAAAGTAAAAACTTTAATAAATTAAATTTTTACAGAAGGCAAAATTTGTTGAGGTTCACCCAATATAAATTTGCCGTCTTCGATCCATTCTTTCAATATATTAGCAATTTGCCCCGCTTTGTAGTAACTGGATAAGGGTGCAGTAATAACTTCTTTATCGTCGATGATTATGGTTCCGCTGCGCAAATCTTTGTAACTGACTTCCGCTAAAGGTTTGGCCACACCTTTTGGGTAATCCATACTGTAATCATAAATTTGCGTATAAATGTCCTCATCTTTGACTGCCGTAAAGCGTGCCATTTCTTCATCCAAAATAGGTATAGGAATCCCTATGCCGACGAACAAGGAAACTCCATAACCTAAAATACTGGCTCCGGCCAGCCATTCCGGAATCATTTCTTTCAGGTTGCCCACAACGGCAATTGTACCCGCTCCCTGCTTAGGAACACCATTGTTTGTCCGCGGTACATGGGGATTATGTTGGGTGCCGGGCCAAGCGACAAATCCCTGTGCTCCGCCTAAGAAAATCCGTGTACCGACACCGATTGTCCGGTAATAAGGATCATTGAATAAAGGACTCAATTGTCCGGATGTGGCATAAGCGGCATTGGCCATTCGAGGACGAAGCATGCCCATGTATGTATAAATGGTTGTGTCGGATAAATTAACAGCACAATTGTAATTTTGATAAGCATTGCGCGGATTAAACAGAATTGCATCCTGTAAATCATTTATCGTGATGTTTCTTTCGTATTTCCTTGCGGGATAACAATCAGTTCCATAACCCTCGGCGCGAAGTTTAACAACATTTCCGGCAACGAAATCTTCAATTACATGACCACCGCCGTAATTAAATTCGCCGGGATAAACGCTGTTAAGCGGATCGCCCTCCACAACTTCGGTTGCGCCGATGTAACAATCCACTGCGGCAATACCGCCATAAGCGGGTACTTCGTTTAACCAAACCTTGGATGCTCGAATACGAGGAGAAGTATGACCGAAATTAAGAAAAGCTCCCGAAGAACACATCGGACTGAAAGTTCCGGTAGTAACAACATCAATTTTACGAGCTGCTTCAACTTCGCCATGTCTTTCCACGATATCAATCATTTCTTCTGCTGTTACGACGACAGCACGCCCAACTTTGATTTTTTCATTAATTTCCTGAAAGGTTTTTTTGACTTTGAATTTTTTCATACTCGAACTTTTTCTTATCCCGGAGATAGTTACATCATTTTCTTATCACTATTTAAAGCCAATTGCAAAATCAAAGGCAGTTTTATGCATACGGTTAGCTTAATTTCACGTATGGCCAAATCCGCCGCTTCCTCTGCACGTATTGGTTAGTTCGGCGGTTTCGACCCAATCTAAACGGCAAATTTTTTGTATGATCATTTGCGCTAAACGCATACCTCTTTTAACGATAAAAGGCTCTTCTCCAAGATTGATGACAATCAAGGCAATTTCTCCGCGATAATCAGCATCAATTGTTCCCGGTGAATTGAGTAATGTTATTCCCTGATTTATAGCTAGTCCGCTACGCGGTCTTATTTGCGCTTCATAACCTTCGGGCAAGGCTATCTTAATACCCGTGGGTATTTTTTTCCGCTGACCGGGCAGAATAATCTCTTCTTCGATCACAGCTGCAAATATATCCATTCCGGCAGCCTGGTTAGTCATGTAGCGAGGCAAAGGAATATCGTCATTACCGTTAGTTCTTTGTATACATACCTCAATTTTTTCCATTGTGTTTCCAATTAAAAATATTTATCAGCTCACTCGAAAATAAAATTAGCCGTATATAAATGTTTGTTTTTACGGTAAGAGCCGTTTTGTAATTATAACTGGTTTGTTACAAAACGGCTGTTTTTTGAAAGGTTGCCGTGAAGCTTGATTTGACTTATTTTACTTGTGCCCCCAATGCATCTTTACGGCTAAGTCGTATTTTGCCCTGTTTGTCTATCTCCAGAACTTTCACCATTACTTCATCGCCTTCTTTCAAAACGTCGGTAACTTTATTTATTCTTTCCCTGGCAATTTGAGATATATGCAAGAGGCCTTCGGTTCCCGGCAAAATTTCGACAAAAGCGCCGAAATCGACTATTTTCTTTACTGTGCCGTTATAGATTTTTCCGACTTCAGCTTCCTCCGTCAGCCATTTGACCATGGCCACAGCGCGAGCTGCAGCTTCGGCATCGCTGGAGGCAATTGTTACCGTGCCGTCATCTTCAACGTCGATAGTGACCCCGGTTTCACTTATAATCTGCCGGATGTTCTTACCTCCGGATCCGATAACCGTGCGTACCTGGTCTTCCTTGACTTTGACAGTGGTAATACGCGGTGCATAAAGGGAAATATCCGGACGCGGCGCGGCAATCGTCTGGCGTAATTTGTTGATTATAAAAATTCTTCCTTCTTTTGCCTGCTCCAGTGCGGCTCGCAAAATATCTTCTGTCAAACCGTCGATTTTGATATCCATTTGCATGGCTGTGACGCCTTTTTCGGTTCCGCAGACTTTAAAATCCATATCGCCGGCATGGTCCTCGTCGCCAAGGATATCCGATAGAATGACAACTTTATCTCCCTCTTTCAAAAGGCCCATAGCGATGCCGGCAACAATATTTTTTACCGGCACACCCGCATCCATTAAGGATAGAATGCCGCCGCACACTGTCGCCATCGAAGATGAACCGTTGGAAGAAAGAATTTCGGAAACGATCCTGATAGTGTAGGGAAATTCTTCCGGTGAGGGTAAAACAGGCACCAGAGATTTTCGCGCTAACGCTCCATGGCCAATTTCTCTTCTCCCGGGGCTGCGTAGTGGCTTGGCTTCACCGACGCTATAGGGTGGAAAATTATAATGAAGAATAAAGGATCTCAGCTCTTCGCCGCCTATATAATCCATGCGTTGTTCGTCGGAAGATGTTCCCAAGGTAAGCGCTACCAAAGCCTGCGTCTCGCCGCGGTTGAATAACGCCGAGCCGTGGGCGCGGGGTAGAACCCCGACTTCAGCGTTGATCGGGCGAATATCAGTAGAAGACCTACCGTCGATTCTTTTTTTCTTTTTTATAATCATTTCACGTAATATGCGTCGTTCCAATTCTTCAATGATTGCAGCAACTTTAGTGCACAAAATGTCATCATCGCCGCCAATGTTTTTCTTTGCCTTTTCTCTTACTTCATCGATCTTGCCGTAACGCTCCAGTTTCCGGGGCATATTGTAGGCTTCCTTGAGACCTTCCATGGCCTCGGTGCTTACACTGGAAATTAATTTTTCATCGGACTTCGCCGCTTCGATAGGCCTTTTTTCTTTGCCGACTGTCTGGCGCATTTTATCCTGCAGATCGATTGCCGGACAAATTGCTTCCAAACCGAATTTTATGGCATCGATTATTACATTTTCTTCAACCTCTTGGGCATCACCCTCCATCATGACCAGTTCAACATCATAAGACTTGCCTGATTTTCCGGGTGATACTTTTCTGCCTACCAGAAAAATATTCAATTCACTTTCCTGCATTTTTTCCGGTGAAGCATTGCAGGTGAACTCGCCGTTTATTCTTCCCACACGCACGCCGGCTATCGGTCCTTTAAAGGGGATGTTTGATATTTCCAAAGCGGCCGAAGCCCCGATCATTGCGGTAACATCGGAATCGTTTTCTTTATCCACGGAAAGCACGGTCGCCACTAATTGCGTTTCGAAAAAATACCCCTTCGGAAATAAAGGACGAATTGATCTGTCAATTATGCGGGATGTTAAGATTTCTTTCTCATTGGGACGTCCTTCTCTTTTAAAAAAGCCCCCCGGAATTTTTCCGGCGGCAAAAGTCATTTCCTGATAATCCACAGTTAAGGGCAGAAAATCTACTCCCTCCCTTGCCGTCTTTAGAGAAACTGCCGTTACCAAAACAACTGTGTCGCCGTAATAAGCCAATATTGAGCCATCAGCCTGACCGGCAACGTAATTAGTTTTCAGAGAAACATTACGACCGGCAAAATCAGCACTAAATATATTACTCATTCATTTTCCCTCCACCTTGATTACTAAAAAAGGAGCTGAAACAGGTAGCTTGGAATTACAGCTATAACCGATTCATGCTCGCAAATTTGCACGGAAACCGGATAAGCTGTTACCTTTCCCTTTCGCGCTTTTATTTCCTGAGTCCCAAACGTTTAACTATATTCCTATATCGCTCGACGTTATTATCTTTGATATAATTGAGAAGTCTCCTTCTTTGACCGACTAATTTTAATAGGCCTCGGCGCGAATGGTGATCCTTTTTATGCGCTTTAAAGTGTTCCGTCAGATATTCTATTCTGGCACTTAAAAGCGCAATCTGGACTTCAGGAGATCCCGTATCCTTTTCATGAAGTCGATAATCTGCGATTAATGTTTTCCTTTTTTCCAAAGTTAACACTCTTTTTTCCTCCCTGAATAATTGATTCCCTTTTTATCTTAAATTTATTTTTAATTGCCAATATTGTTGAATACTCGGATAATTTTTGCCGCTTGGCACTCTCTATCGAATTCGGAAAACTCATTTACCGGTATTATCATTTCCGCCAATGCCACCAGATTCCCGCCGTAACTAATGAACTTTAGCATATCTCCAGCTTCAAGAAAAGGGGGAACATGGGCTCTCATCATTTCTATGGAGGGTTGAAATCCGGCACGCAGCTTATTAGCAAAGTCTTCCGCCACTTCCATTGCGGCAAGCAAAGGCAACGATTTTGTCATGGGCAGCATTTTTTTTACTAATTCGATTTTTTTCTCTGCGTAGCCATAATTATCCAGAGAGACGGCCATATCTTCGGAAAAAAATCCACTGCGCAATCGGCGCAGGCCGATTAAACAAGCGCCGCAACCGAGCAGTTCTCCAACATCGGAACACAGTTGCCGTATATATGTTCCTTTAGAACAAGCAATTATAAAAGTCACGCGGGGAAATGAAATCTTCTGTATCGTAATATTGGAAATTTCCACCTCCCGTGCCGGTGTTTTCAGGAACACACCCTTTCGGGCATATTTGTATAGAGGCTTTCCGCCATATTTGATCGCCGAAAAGGCCGGGGGTACTTGGCTGATTTTCCCCACCATTTTAGCGAGAGCCGCTTTTATTTCTTCATCACTGACTATTTTGTCTGATTTAGCGGTAATTTTACCTTCCCGATCCAATGTATCAGTTTTAATGCCCAGCAACATTGTCGCTGTGTATTCTTTGCTCTCGCTAGATAAAAATTGTGCTAGTTTTGTTGCCTCATTCAGGCAGACCGGAAGCACTCCGGTAGCCATCGGATCAAGTGTTCCTGTGTGGCCGGCTTTTTTCGCGCCTAATATTTTTTTTACTTCACTCACTATATCATGTGAAGTTTTTCCGGCCGGTTTATCAATAATAACTATGCCATTCATAAAGTACTATATTTCTTTAATTGCCTGGAGAATCCGGAGCTTAATTGTATCAATATCTCCCTTAATCTTGCAGGCTGCCGCATTAATATGACCGCCGCCACCAAACTTTTTTGCTATTTTTTCCACATTCACACTGCCTTTAGAGCGTAAACTTAGTTTAAAATAGTCGTCCGCCAGTTGAGTATAAAGAATGGATATAGAGATTTCTTTAACTGTGCGGGGTATATCGACCAATCCCTCGGTATGCTCCAAAGAAGCGCCCGCATTTCTTAGCGCGTTTTGTGTGACCACCAAGGAGCCTACCTTATTTTTTAAATCCAGGGATAATGTTTCCAGCACTTTGGCCAGCAATTTTAGTTTTGCCGGTGAATCGCTTTCGTAAATATTTTCCGAAATCCACTGCGGATCTGCGCCGCTTTCCACTAAATTGCCCGCCGCCCAAAGAGTTTCCTTGTGCGTAGTGGAGTAACGGAAACCTCCGGTATCTGTCAGTATTGCCGTGTACAGATTAGTGCAAATATCTCGAGTCATATTGCAGTGCATTTGCTTGAGCAGACGGTAAAGCAACTCTCCGGTTGAACTTGCTTGAGCATCAAATATTCTTAAAGGACTAAAACTTCCATTGGACACATGGTGATCGACGTTGATTATTTTACTGATCTTCGCGATTTCAGCCGCTTTATCTCCCACGCGTTCCAACTCACTGCAATCAAGCACGAAAGCGGTCTCATACTGTTGGACGTTGTCGAGTTGATGAACTATTCTTTGCGCCGCAGGCAAAAAATAATAGTTCTTTGGCGTATTATCCTGATTATAAACAACTGCTTTTTTCCCTAAATCACTTAGTGCAAGAAAAAGCGCCAGTTCGGAACCTAAAGCATCTCCATCCAATCTAACGTGGGATGTGATTAAAAAGCTCTGTCCCTCATTTATAGCCTCGATAATTTTGTCAATCATTTTTTGCATCCTGCCGCGCGATATCCGCCAATATTTTATCAATACGGCTGCCGTAACTAAAAGATTGATCATGGATAAAGGCAATTTCCGGTACGAAACGCAATTTCAGTCTTTTACCTAATTCCCGCCGCACAAAATTGGTTGCCCTGGTTAAGCCGGTCCTGATTTCGGAAGAGCATTCATCTTTGCCCATTTCGACAAAAAAAATTTTGGCATTACGCAAATCATCGCTTACCTTCACGGAGGTGATAGTTAATGCCTGTACTCGCGGGTCCTTCACTTCCTTGAAAATAATGTCCGAGATTTCGGCCATTATTAATTCGGCCACTCTATCCGCTCTTTTAAAGTTCATCGTACTTTCCTTTTTCCCAACAGGCGACTTCTAGAAAACTGGAAACAACCATAATTTCTATTTTGCTCCCTAACATTTCGGCGGCGCGTAAATTATCGACGAATCTGAGCAGGTGATCAACTTTTCCATTGATATAGTGAGAATCATTTCCCACAACAGCAAATCCAATTTGAGCAAATTTGTAGCTATCCAGATAACCTATTTCCGCGATGGATACATTAAACTCATTTTGAGTTCGCTTCAGAATTTTATTTAAAACGCTCCTCTTTTCTTTCAAAGAACCGCTTTGGGGGATTCGTAAATTTATGGTTCCGTAGCCAATAACCATAAAACTTTTCCGTGACCATTCAAATTAAAAAGAAATTCCGATTATTAGAGTTTTCTTTCTAACTGTTCATTTATATAAGATTCAATTACGTCACCAACATGAACATCGTTAAATCCGTCAATGTTGATACCGCATTCAAAGCCGGCAAGCACTTCCCTGGCGTCATCTTTAAAGCGCTTCAAGGAAAGGATCTTCCCGTCGAAAACAACTACACCATCGCGGACAAGTTTTAGATTGGCATTACGCATTATTTTCCCGTCGGTAACATAGCATCCGGCAATAGTGCCTATTTTAGGTACTTTGAATAGTTCGCGCACTTCTGCCCGGCCTTGAACTACTTCTTTATATTCCGGTTCCAGGAGCCCTTCCATACCTGCCCGCACATCGGCAATAACATTGTAAATAATGTCATAAAGCTTGATTTCCACCCCTTCTTGCTCGGCAATTTCAACCACTCGTGCGTCAGGGCGGACATTAAATCCTATAATGATAGCATTGGCAGCGGAAGCGAGCATAACATCCGTTTCGCTAATGGCGCCTGTGGAATTATGGATAATTTTGAGTTTTATATCGTTAGTCGAAAGTTTATTCAAGGCGTCGGAAATCGCTTCAATCGATCCCCGCACGTCGGCCTTGATAATGACATTGAAGTCTTTTACACCTTCCTTTATTTTTTGATAAAGCTGTTCTAATGTAATTTTGGAAGAAGCGGAAAGCTCCTTTTCTCTTGTTTTTCTTATCCAATATTCAGCAATGCCGCGCGCTTTCTTGTCATCTTCGACACAAAAAAATTCTGCTCCTATTTGCGGAACATTGGAAAAACCGATAACCTCCACCGGCATGGACGGTCCAGCTTCCTTAACGCGCTTTCCCTGATCATTAATCATTGCCCGAACGCGGCCAAACTCGGTCTTGGAAACAAACGCATCTCCTTCTTTTAGAGAGCCTTCCTGAATTAAAACCGTTGCTACAGGGCCGCGACCGCGGTCCAATTTAGCCTCGATAATAATTCCGCGGGCAGGGCGATCGGGATCGGCTTTTAACTCCATAACATCGGCCTGTAATAAAATCATTTCCAAAAGTTCTTCAATTCCCTTTTTCTTTTTGGCGGAAACTTCGCAAAAAATAGTTTCACCGCCCCATTGCTCGGATAAAAGACCGTGCTCGGTGAGAGACTGTTTAATTTTTCCGGGATCAGCTCCAGGCTTGTCCATTTTATTAATAGCCACGATGATGGGCACCCCGGCGGCCTTGGAGTGATTAATAGCTTCGACTGTTTGTTCCATTACGCCGTCGTCAGCGGCGACAACAAGAACCACTATATCAGTTACCTGCGCCCCGCGCGCCCGCATAGCCGTAAACGCTTCATGTCCCGGGGTGTCCAGAAAAACTATGTCCCGTCCATTTATGTGGACATGATAGGCACCGATAGCCTGGGTAATTCCCCCGGCTTCTTCGGCAATTACGTTGGACTGTCGGATCGCGTCTAAAAGAGATGTTTTACCATGATCAACATGTCCCATAATAGTAACAACAGGTGCCCGTGGTTTGAGCTTTTCCGGAGATGCAGCAGTTTTAAAGATAGATTCGTCAAATTCCAACTCTGCTTTTTC
>JBEKMF010000070.1:0-12688 GCA_050008655.1 Smithellaceae bacterium | reverse complement strand
ATTTCCAGATGACCGGGAGGGACGGACATTTTGAGGTTGTCGTAATATTCCAATTTCCCCGTAGTCATCAGTTCCACAATTTTTTTACCGATAGCATCGCCGATACCTTCGATTTCATAAATTTTCCCCTGCCGCACCACTTCGTCAAGGTCAGATTCTCCTTTTTCCAGATTGCGGGCGGCATTTTGGTAGGCACGGGATTTAAAGGGATTTTCTCCGGTCAATTCCAAAAGAACTGCTATATCTTCGAGAATTTTGATGACTGTTTCTTTGGTTACCATTTTCTTTCACAATTAATTACGGCTAATCTTATTCTTTGCTCAGCCGCAGAGTATTCTTAAACTTCTTGTGACTTTTATTGAGGCATTGCTTGACATTCTACATTGAACAATATATAAGGCGCGCACCCTTAACATATAAATTACTTCCCGCTGTCCCCATCGTCTAGAGGCCTAGGACACGGGCCTTTCACGCCTGTAACTGGGGTTCGACTCCCCATGGGGACGCCAAGATAAAAAAAGGGCAAACTATGTTAGTTTGCCCTTTTTATTTATCCGAATTTCATTTTCCTTTTTTCTTCGTTACACTCTTTTTCGGTGGTGTTTTAGCTTTAGCTGCTGCTGGTTTTTTTAGTTTTTTAACAGCCGGCACTGCCGTCTTCTTTTTAGGTTTTGGCTCAGCCTTTACCTTTGCCGGTTTGGGCTTTGCCGTCGCCGCTTTCGGCTCTTTTTTAGCCTTGGGCTCAGGTCTTTTGGGTCTTGCTGCCGCGACTTTCTTCGGCTCTTTTTTAGCTTTCGGCTCAGCCTTCGCTTTTATTGGAGCTGGTTTTAGTGTCGGTTTAGAAACGGCAGCCGGCGCAACTGGTCTTTCCTCAATCTTCGGTTCCACAGGCTTTAGTGCTTCTACGGCTTTCGGTACTTCAATTGGTTTCGGAGGTTCCACCGGTTTTGGCATTTCTATAGGTTTAGGCACTTCCACTGGTTTTGGCATTTCTGCCGCTTTTGGTGCTTCTGCTGGTTTCGGTGTTTCTACAGGCTTCGGTGGTTCCACCGGTTTCGGTACTTCTATGGGTTTCGGCATAACAACAGGTTCAGGTGGCCTAGCTGGCTTCGGCGGTTTTGGCGGCCTCGGCTCTTCTGGCGCAGTTGCTGGTTTGGCTTTGGGTGCCTCTTTAGGTTCGTCCTTTTTCTTTTTCTCTTTTTTCTTCTTTGGCTCAGCCAATTTTTGCGCTTTTGCCTGTGCTAATTCCTGGGCGCGTTGGACAAATTTCTCAAAAACGGCAATTCTTATATTAGTTTGTCTGATTTTTGCCTTAAAATTTTTAACAAGGGGGTCACTCTGGGCTTTTTCTTCGCCAATCCCTTTTTGGGCTAATTGCTGTAATCGCAAATCCAATTTTTTCTTTAAGATTCGCAGCTGTTCAAGTCTCGCATTTTTACTTTTCGACGGCATTTTTCCCCTCCACTTGCTTTTTTAAATACTTAAATTTTGCGCTTAAATAACAATATTTTTGCCTGAAAGCCACAAAAATATTTCAACTTTCGTGAACATTCACTTTTTTTCATTTCAGAACCAAAAAACCAATTGTTTCGATATGCTCGGTTTGCGGAAACATATCCATAGGCATTAGGCTAAGTAGTTCATATCCTTGTTCATTTAAATATTTAACGTCGCGCGCCTGCGTCGCCGGATTGCAGGAAACATAAATAACCTTCTGCGGCTTTAAATCCGCAATTGCCCTCAATACTGATTCGCTGCAGCCACTACGGGGTGGATCAAGCACAAGCAAATTGATTTCTTTTTTTGAAGATAAAAATTTCCCCGGCAAAATATTTTCGACTTTTCCATGGACAAACCTAACGTTCTTCACATCCGCATTGGCGGCATTTGTTTGCGCATATTTTACCGATTTTTCGCTTATTTCAATACCGACAACACTTTGGGCATAAGGCGCCAGAAAAATCGAAAAAAGCCCGCTGCCACAATAGGCATCAATTAAAGTATTCATTTCTTGAGACTCTGCCAGACGGCAAACCTCATCCACCAATTGATCCGTCAAATACAGATTTGCTTGAAAAAATCCTCTTCGAGGCACTAAAAACGTTCTCCCCCTAACCACCCTCGTGACTGTACCTTTCTGATCGGCAAGAAGACCTGACCAAATTGTTAAACGCGCATCATTATTGCGTAACTGCTGTTTATTTTGCCGCAATATACGCAATTTGTCATTTATTGTTTCTTCCATAATTTCACAACGCTCAATATCCACAATTTCCCCGCCGGAAACATCTAAAAAACCGATTTTACAGCCGTTAGATGTTATCGAGGAATGAAGCTCGGCTTTTCCCCGATAATTATAAACATTTGAAGAAGCTATGGTCTTCCCAACAGGTGGAGTCGCAATTTTGCCGATTTTTCGGAATATTTCTTCTACTTGCTTTTTTTTAATTTCCAGCTGGTATTCATAATTTAAGTGCTGGTAGCAACAACCGCCGCAGTTTTCATAATAGCGGCAAAAGGGGTTTATTCGCATCGGTGACGGTTTGACTATCTGCAATATTTTGCCGCGGGCAAACTTCTTTTTGAGCTGAACAATTTCAACTTCCAGTTCATCTTCCGGAGCGGCAAAGGGAATGAATACCACAAAATTGTCAACGCGTCCGACTCCTTCGCCGCCAAATGCCACTGATTCAATTTTTGTTACGACGCGATCTTTGATTTGCATATCTCCCCATTTTAGACTTTTACAAAACATTTTATTTATAGCATATGAGAAATAATAGTCAATGCGAGCAGTATTTTCTTTACAACTTGGATTAATGTTGTTAATTAAATCAACAATTAAAATTATAATGGATTAATAGGAATTAATATGTCCTCCAAAAGAAAATCTATTCTTTGCCCCAACTGCCGCAAGCTTATCAGCTCTGACGAACCTTCCTGCCCGTATTGCGGCCTTTTACATCCGGGTTTGCACAATACTGTAGGAATTATCAGAAATATTTTTTTCGCTTTTGACCCGGTAATGACAATTATCTACATAAACATTGCTTTTTATATTCTGGCATTTTTCTTAAATCCACTGGGAGTTTTTTCCGGCGGCAGTCCTTTCAATTTTCTTTCTCCTTCAGGCCAGAGCCTTTTTCTATTGGGAGCAACAGGCACAGTGCCCGTATTCGAATTTCACCGCTTTTGGACTTTAATTTCCGCTTCATTTTTGCACGGAGGAATTTTACATATTGCCTTTAATATGATGGCCTTATACCAATTAGGGCCTTTCGTGCTGCAAATATTCGGCTTTCACCGTTTTTTGATCATATATATTCTGTCCGGTATTGCCGGTTTCGCTGCCTCCTTGTTGTTTGGTGTTGCCTTCACTATAGGTGCCTCGGCGAACATCTGCGGATTGATCGGCGCAATTTTATATTATGGAAAAAGCCGAGGTGGTTATTACGGACAGGCCATATACAAACAAGCTGTAGGCTGGGTTATCGGTTTACTGGTCTTCGGAATTATAATCAGCGGCATTAATAACTGGGCTCATGCCGGCGGACTGCTCTCGGGAATACTTTTTGCTTTTCTAATGGGATATAATGAAAAAAAACAGGAGACGGCGGGACATAAACTTTTGGCCTACGTCTGTATATTACTTACGGCGGGAGTTTTGATCTGGTCGGCTGTTTATTCGCTGATTTATGTTATCGCTCCTTCAATGCTCTTATAATTCATGGAAGAAAACAAAAAATCTATTCGAGCATTTGCCTGGGCTTCTTTCTTAAACGATTTAGGTTCAGATATGATTTATCCGGTTTGGCCGTTGTTTGTAACTTCCGTTATGGGAGCGAATATGGCCATGCTGGGACTGATTGACGGATTAGGCGAAGCTTTCGTTTCCATCTCTAAAGCCATATCCGGCTATATTTCCGACAGAATCAGAAAAAGAAAATTTTTTATCTGGTCCGGTTATATTTTGGGTTCCATATCGCGGCTTGGTTATGCGCTCGCCCCCAGCTGGCAGTGGCTGATCCCTCTCAAAATATTAGACCGTTCGGGAAAAATCCGCTCCGCCCCCCGGGATGCACTCATTGCCGATATTTCCATTGATCAAAACCGCGGCGGCAATTTTGGCTTAATGAAAGCCATGGACAATTTGGGCGCAGTTTGCGGCATTCTTGTTTGCCTGGTGCTTTTCGAGCATATTGGCTTTACCAGCCTTTTTCTCATCGCCGCCCTGCCGTCTCTGGTCAGCGCATTTCTTATCTATAAATATATTAAGGAAAATAAAGTTTCGGATAAAAAACTATTTGCTGCTTTTACCTTCAAAGATTTAGATGCCAACTTTAAATTATTTCTTTTCCTGAACTCTGTTTTTACACTGGGCGCTTTCAGTTATTCTTTCTTGCTTATTTTTGCCGGGAAAAGTGGTTTTAAAGCAACTTATTTGCCCATATTCTATCTTATCATTACCGTAACGGCGGCGATTTTTTCTTTACCCATGGGAAAACTATCGGACAAAATAGGAAGAAAAAAGTTAATGTATTTAGCTTTTATTTTATGGGCGGCAATTTGCATCAGCTTTATTTTATCAGCCAATTCCATCGTCGTTATCGTGGTTTTTGTCCTCTACGGTTTGCATAAGGCAGCGCTGGAAACCGTGCAAAAAACTTATACCTCGGAACTTTGTCCGGAATATTTCCGGGCAACCGGCCTGGGTGTATTTCAAATGGCTATTGGCATTTGCGCCCTGCCAGCTTCATTGATTGCCGGTTTTCTCTGGGATAATATTAACATGCAGGCCCCTTTTTATTTATCTTTTGTCCTGTCTCTAGTCGCTTGTTTTATGCTTTTCTTTGTAAAAGAAGATAGTTGTAACAACGGAAAAAAACTGCCGATTAATTTTTCTTGACCAGTAGAAGCCCCTTCAGATAGTGGCCCTCGGGATGTCCCAGCAAAACCGGATGATCCAGCCCTGCCGCTAATCTTGTTACCGATTGTAAATCAGCGCCGGCATCGCGCGTAGCGCCAAGAACGATTTTACCAAAAAGATCTTCCTCAATAAAATTGGAACAAGAAAATGTTGCGAGGATTCCTCCGTGGGCAAGATGCTTGATTGCCTGTAAATTGATTTCCTTATAGCCGCGCGTGGCTTTGGCCACATCCTTCTTGGTTTTGGCAAAGGCGGGAGGGTCAAGGATGATCATATCGAAACATTCTTGCGTGTCGCGCAAATAAGTAAAGACATCAGCTTCTATTACCGGATAGTCTTCCGTGGAAAACCAATTGAGCTGCAGATTTCTTTTCGCCGTAATGCAGGCAGGCTTGGATATATCCAAAGAAACAACTCGTTTAGCCCCGCCTTCAGCACAATAAACGGAAAAAGCTCCGGTGTAAGAAAAACAGTTTAAAATGCTGGCGTCACGGCTCAGCGTGCCTATCTTTTCTCTATTGATCCGCTGATCAAGAAAAAACCCTGTCTTTTGGCCGTGGGCAAAGTCAACCTCAAATTTCAACCCGTTTTCCATTATCTCCACAAGACCGGTTTCATTATCTCCGGAAACAAAACCGATCCTGGTTTCCAGCCCCTCTAATGAGCGTGACCGGCCTTCGCTTTTTTCATAAATCCGCGCCGGTTTCAATTGGGAAATAAGAGCATTTAAAATATGACTCTTTTGTTTCTCCATTCCGGCAATCGCAATGGATATAACCAGAGTTGCGCCATAAACATCAACGATCAGGCCCGGAAAACCATCTCCTTCAGCATTGACAAGACGATAAGCATTTGTCTCATCATTGATAATTCTTTGTCGTAATTTGCGCGCCGCGTTCAGGCGGCCCTGCCAGAAAGATGCAGTGATTTTTTCTTCACAGTTTCTCGTCAAGATACGCAAAGCTATGTCTGTTCGGGGATTAAAAAATCCTAGAGCCAGCGGTTTGCCGCCCGAATCTTTGGCCAAAACAATATCGCCCGCACAGGGCTTTCCTTTCACCGCGGCAATAGCACCGGAAAATACCCATGGATGGCCACGTAGCAGAGCAGCTTCACGTCCTTTTTTCAATATTATTTCCGGATAAATTATCGTTGACATCAAGTTGTAAGCTATCTTTTCTAACTTGAAATTGCAAGGCACTTTGTATTATAGCATTCAGTAATTACATTCATTCGCTACAAAACCGCAAGGAGTTTGGAAAATGCATGCTGTCATCATGGCCGGCGGCAGGGGCACAAGGTTCTGGCCCCGCAGCAGAGAGAAAAAGCCCAAACATTTACTGGATATAATAAGCACAAGAACGATCATTCAGGAAACCGTTGACCGCATCAAACCGCTGATTGCCCCGCAAAACATTTTAGTGGTGACAGGCAAAAAGCACGCGCGTGAGCTAATCAAACAGCTTCCGGAAATTCCCCAAAAAAATATTATCATTGAGCCGGAGGGTAAAAATACCGCACCCTGCATTGGTCTGGCGGCGTTGTATATACAAAAAAAAGTCGGCGATGATGTCATGGTTGTGCTGCCTTCCGACCACGCCATCACCGACTCCAGTAAATATTTGGAAGTAATCACCGCGGCGGCACAATTTACTGCAAAAGAAAACGCGCTGGCTACAATCGGCATTAAACCTTCCAGCGTCCAAACAGGATTTGGCTACATTGAATATGGCGATTCTTTTCAACATATAGGGGAGGAGGAAATTTTCCGGGTAAAATCCGTACGAGAAAAACCGGATTTCACGCAAGCACAAACATTTGTTCAAAGCGGTAACTTTTATTGGAACAGCGGCATGTTTATTTGGAAAGCCTCGATAATTTTAGATGAAATTAGCCGATGCCTGCCGGACTTATACTCAGGCCTGATGAAAATCAAAAAAGCTCTCGGTACTTCCAAAGAAACGGTTACTATCCGTAGCGTTTACAAAAAGCTGACCTCGATTTCTATTGATTACGGTGTTATGGAAAAAGCGGCTAATGTCTTTATGCTGAGAGGCTACTTTGGCTGGAGCGATGTGGGCAGTTGGGACGCGCTTTGGGAAATATTGGCTAAAGATGATCAAGGCAATGCCGTAGCCGGCAATAATGTAATTTTTGAAGATACGGAGGGCTCTCTTGTTTATAGCCCACAAAAGCTTGTCGCTATCGTAGGAGTAAAGGATTTAATCGTCGTAGAAACAAAGGATGCCTTGCTGATTTGCAAAAAAGGCCGCTCCCAGGATGTAAAAAAAGTGGTCGCAACTCTGGAAGCGGCAAAAAAAAAGAAATACCTTTAGGCTTACTTTAGATACACCGGATCGCCGGTTGGACTAAACTTCCCTTTTTTCAGTTCATCAAGAATAATGTTGAGGGTAGTCTTTTCGTCATCAAAAGTAATAATCAACAAATCCTGCCCTTTATTCTCATGTTTCTTAACTCCGTCAATTTTTTTGAGGATAGAACCTATCCTGGCATTGGAGTTTCAGGCGGAACAGCCGGGTATTGTCAGCTGCACAATTCTTTCTTCAGCCAGAGCAATACTAATAAACACCGATAAGAAAACGATTGTTAAAAATACACTTAATATTTTTTTCATTATCCACCTCATTGATATTTTCTGGTCTTATAATAACCCCAAATCACGTCAAGAAGCAAATATAATTTCCAATTGACAGTTAAAAGTATATTTGTGATAAAAATCATTATATTCATATTACAGAAAGCAAAATTAATGCCGATCTCTTTATCCAGACAACTTATTTTAGCTTCGGCTTCGCCGCGACGGCGGGACCTGCTCCGGTCGGTGGGTTTGAAGTTCAAAACCATCCCCGCTCATGTCGATGAAGATTACAGCAAGGGAGAAAGCCCGCAACAGCATGTCCGAAGGCTGGCCCAAGAAAAGGCTCAACTCATTGCTCGAAAATATCCACAGGCGTGGGTGCTGGGAGCGGATACAATTGTTGTCATTGACGGACTTATTTTAGGCAAGCCCAGAAATAAACCACAGGCAAAAGAAATGCTGAAAAAACTAAGCGGCCGTGAGCATAAAGTATTTACTGGTTTTACTGTCACTCAAGCCGCCTCTAAAGTAAGTCGCTCTGATATTGTTCAATCAACAGTCAAATTTAAAAAGATCGGCGCCGCGGAATTGGATTGGTATATAGCCTGCGATGAACCATACGACAAGGCCGGCGGATACGCGCTGCAGGGGAAAGGGGCTTATTTCATAAAATCAATTCGAGGCTCTTACACCAATGTGATCGGCCTGCCGCTTTGCGAAGTTTTGGAAACATTAATAAAATTAGAAGCGATCAGCTTTGGTTAGTTTTAGTGGCAATAAATATAGCTGACAATATAAATACGATAAAACAAAGGATAGTTTTCGCTGCCACAGGGTGCGGCCGTGATCCTAATTCCATTAAATTGTTGGCAGTGACTAAAACCATTCCCACCGAATATATCATCAAGGCAATTGACGCCGGTATTACCATGCTCGGTGAAAATTATGTTCAAGAGGCCAAAGATAAAATTGCCGCCATTGGCAGCCGTGCCAGATGGCATATGATCGGCCATCTGCAGACCAATAAAGCAAAATATGCCGTCACCCTCTTTGACTATGTTCATTCAGTTGACCGCCTCGAACTTGCGCAGGAACTCGATAAAAGAGCAGGCCTGATCAACCGTAAATTAAATGTTTTGATAGAAGTCAATGTCAGTGGCGAAGAATCAAAAAGCGGTATTCCGGCGGCTGATGCCTCGGCCTTAATTAAGCAAATAGCCAGCCTGGAAAATTTGGTCGTGCGCGGATTAATGACTATGGCTCCATATTCCCATAATCCTGAAAATGCCCGTCCTTACTTTTTCGCTTTAAGATATCTTCGTGACAATATCTCTTGTCAACAAATTCCGGGGATTCAAATGGAAGAACTTTCCATGGGCATGACTGATGATTTCGAAGTGGCTATTGAAGAAGGAGCAACGATTGTCCGTATTGGCCGGGCAATATTCGGCAAGCGGAAATAATCTTAATGTCCAGGCACAAAAACTCTCCTGGAAGAAACATTATAACAAGTTCGTCTAATCGAGTATTTTTTCCACAGTAAAGCCGACATCGCCAGCATTCTCAGTTTGCGCAAATGCCGCCTTACCGGAGGTTTTGTATATTTTTAGGCAGGTATCAACAACCGTCGAATCGTAAAGGATTCCCTTGTATTTGACTATTTCTTTAATCGCGGAATCAACACCCAGTGCCGGCCGGTAAGGCCGATGGGAAGCCATAGCATCAATAACATCAGCAGTCCCTATAATGCGCGCCGCGAGCAATATCTCTTCCCCCTTTAACCCTTGTGGATAACCTGAACCGTTCATCCTTTCATGGTGTTGCAAAATAATTTGCGCTACCGGATAGGGAAATTCAATAGTTTTAAGAATATCATAGGCAGTCCTGCAATGTGTTTTGATTATATCCCTTTCCAAATCACTTAAACGCCCCGGCTTGGTTAATATTTCTGACGGCACGGATATTTTCCCGATATCATGAAGAGTTGCGGCAACTTTAATAGCCTCGATCTGTTCCTTAGGCATCGCCATTTCTTCCGCTATTTTACATGATATTATGGCTACTGCAGCCTCATGACCAGAGGTATAAGGATCGCGGGTTTCCACGATTTTAGACATCGTTTTTACTGTGCCATCCAAAATCATTTGTGATTTTTCGTAACTCACCTTTAGTTCTTCGGCTTTGACTAATAGATCACTTATCTTTTCTTTAACTTTATCTTCAAGAGTTTTGTTTAATTCCAGCAGCTCGTCGTTTTGTTTTTTGGTTAATTCAACCAATTGTCTATTTTCCATCACCAGTTCCGTTTTGGAAAGTGATTCCTTGATGTGAACCAGCAGTTCCTCCTCACGCCATGGTTTGGTAAAATAAAGTTGGATCCCTCCTTTATTGATGGCGTCAATTATGGCATCGGTGTCGGCGTAGCCGGTTAATAGTATGCGTACGGCATCCGGAAAAATATCCTTGGCCTTGGAAAAAAATTGCACGCCGCTCATAACCGGCATTCTTTGATCGGAAATAATAAGGGAGAAAGGTTTTTTCGCTTCACGCAGCTTATTCAGGCCTTCCATTCCATCGCGAGCCGTGTGAATTTCGTAATCTTCGTCGGCCAGAATACGCTTAAAAGCATTAAGAATAGATTCTTCATCATCGACAATTAATATTGAATGCCTCTGTTTTAAAGGTGCGATTGGCGCTAAAGTCATCCTATTATCCTTCCTTGCCAAATATTCTTAAAGCTTTATTCGATTTTAACAGATATCGCAATCAACATATTCTCACATTTTAATATATTGAACCTTTTAGAATATTATGTCAAGATTTTGCTGCAACTGAAAATTCACGGCTTCAGCATTATCGCCAGAGTCTCGTTAACCACGGGCATCTGCGATACCCTCTGCTTGTGGCGGGATAATTCAACTAGCAAATATTGCTGTGCTGCACTTGCAATATCTGAGTTTCATTAATTCCGCTTACGTTTCAAACTTCGCTACGTTCGTTTTCAGTGAGAGCCATTGATTCGACTAATAAATTTCAAGAAACTTTGTTTTTGAAATCCGAGTCTCATTAATTCAGCTAGCAACTATTACTACACTGCGCTGGCAATATTTGAGCCTCATTAAAAAATACTTTTAAGCGGAAAGAATTTTCCTCAAAAATCTGCCAGTCGCCGATTTTTCTTCCCCGGCTACTTTTTCCACTGTACCGGAGGCAATAATTTGACCGCCGCCGGGCCCACCTTCCGGCCCAAGATCAATAATATAATCGGCACATTTAATCACATCCAGATTATGTTCGATTACGACGATGGTATTGCCCATATCCACAAGACGTTTTAAGACATCGAGCAATCTTTGAATATCCGCAAAATGCAATCCAATGGTCGGTTCATCCAGAATATAAAGAGTGTTGCTGTTGATTCTCTTTCCCAATTCCCGGGCCAGCTTTATTCTCTGCGCTTCGCCACCGGAAAGAGTTGTTGCCGACTGCCCCAAATGGATATAACCCAATCCGACATCGTAGAGCAATTGTAGGTGCGATTTAATCGGTGAAATGTTGGAAAAAAATATCAGTGCCTGGCTTACCGTCATATCCAGAACGTCGGCAATGCTCTTATCTTTATATTTAATATCCAACGTATCTTGATTAAAACGCTTGCCATGGCAGATATCGCAAGTAACATAAACATCCGGCAGAAAATGCATTTCAATTTTAATTAACCCATTACCTTCACACGCCTCACAGCGGCCGCCTTTCACATTAAAACTGAATCGCCCCGGTTTGTAGCCGCGCACTCTTGCTTCGGGAAGATTGGTGAAAAGATCACGGATAAAAGAAAAAATTCCGGTATAAGTTACCGGATTAGATCGCGGTGTCCGGCCTATCGGCTGTTGATTAATCATGATTGCCCGTTCAATATCTCCTAAATCCGTAACTCTTCTGATTTTTCCCATTGCCCCGCGATGCTGGTTTAAACGGCGCGCCAGCACTTTATAAAGAGTCTCGACAACCATTGTGCTTTTACCGGAACCGGATACACCGGTTACCGCTGTAAATACTCCTACCGGTATTTTAATATCAATGTTTTTGAGATTGTTTTCACTGGCTCCCTCTAAAACAATATGCCGGCCGGTAATGGAACGCCTTTTTGACGGCAAAGCTATGGATTCCTTGCCGGATAAAAATCTACCGGTAAGCGATTCATCGCTTTTTAGAATGTCTTCCGGAGGACCTTGAAAAACCACATTTCCGCCGTTGGCTCCGGCACCCGGTCCCATATCTACAATGTGATCGCAGGCTATCATCATTTCGGCATCATGCTCCACAACCAGCACGGTATTACCCATATCGCGCAGCTTTTTCAAAGTATCTATCAGCCGCAGATTATCCCTTTGATGCAGTCCGACCGTCGGCTCATCCAAGACGTACAATACACCCACCAATCCGGACCCGATTTGCGTAGCCAGCCGGATACGTTGGCTTTCACCCCCTGACAAAGATAGAGTTGATCTATCGAGGCTTAAATAATCCATACCCACATTGAGCAAAAATCGCAGACGACTTTTAATTTCCTTGAGAATCCTTTCGGTTATGATTTTTTCCTGCGATGTCAGTGCTAATTGTTCGAAAAAGTTATAACATTCGCGGATGGAAACCCGGCAGAGATCATAGATATTTTCCCCCCCCACAGTTACGGCTAGACTTTCCTTTTTTAAACGAGCTCCATGACATGTCTCGCACGCGCTCAAATCAATGTAGCGCGCCAGATCATTGCGCACTGCACCCGAAGCCGTATCCCGCCAGCGACGTTCCAATTGTTTAATGACTCCTTCAAAAGGGTGATGAGCAAAGTATCTTCTATCAGGACGGTCATGATAAAATTTAATGCTCTCTGTTCCCGATCCGTAGAGCAAAACTTTTTGAATTTTTTCCGGCAATTTATTAAACGGAGTATTGATATCAAATCCGTAATGAGTGGAAAGAGCATCCAAAACATTATGATAGTAAAGAGAAGTTCTTCCTGCCCAGGGTGCAATCGCTCCTTCGCGCAAAGACAATCCGGCATCCGGCACAACCAGATCCAGCGCAAAGTGCATACGGGAGCCCAGACCATTGCAGTCAGGACAAGCTCCATAGGGACTGTTGAAGGAAAACATGCGGGG
>JBEKMF010000007.1:0-34735 GCA_050008655.1 Smithellaceae bacterium | reverse complement strand
GCTACCGTTGCCAAAGTCGGGTATTTGGAAAATGTTTTATTGGAAAAGTCGTCAGGTAAAGAAAGGATTAACCTTATTGTATCCCAACAACCAGCTATTAATGTAGAAACTCAGACCAATGGCATTTTACTGATTAAACTGGAAAATATGCTTGCACCTGAAAATATGCGCCACCAATTCGGAGAAGGTGAGCTAAATAATATTTTAGGTGTTACGCCGGTGCAACAATTAGTAGACGGCAAACAATGGATATATTTATCTGTTAATATTAAAGAGATTGTTCCTTACTCCATAAAGCAAGAAGGACAAAATGTATTAATCGATTTTAACGTCTCCGGTTTACCGGAAAAAAAATCCCCGGTTTCTCCGGTAGTGATTGAAGAAACTCCGAAAGTAACGGAAAAGAAAAAGATAGTGGCAAAAGTTGCTGCGGAAACTCCGAAAAAAACTAATGATACCGCGGAAAGTGAAGCAGCCAAGGTAAAACCAATTAAAAAAGAACCGATAAAAAGATATACAGATCGAATGATATCTATTGACTTTCAAGACGCGGACATAAAGAGCGTTTTCCGTCTAATGGCCGAGTATGGCAATATCAGTATAGTTTCCGGTGATGATGTAAAAGGTAATATAACTTTATCTATGAAAAATGTTCCCTGGGAGCAAGCTCTGGACACAATACTGGACGTAAACGGTCTGGCCAAAAAACAAATGGGTGATGTCATCAGCGTGGTAACACTGGAAAGAAAGAAGAAAGATGAAGCTGATAAAGTAAAGGCCGAAGATGATCAACGCAAAGCGGAAGATATACGTAAAGAAAGAGAAACAAAGCTTTTAGCGGACAAGGGGAAATTACGGCAAATACTCATTGAAGCCAAAATTGTTGAAGCCAAAGAAGAATTTATCAGAAATATCGGTGTGACATGGGGACTTGGAAATCAACAATCGATCAGTGGTGGTACTTACGGATTAGGTTTGTCCGGCGGTACCAGTACACTGCAAACAAATTCAATTCGACAAGCTTATCCCCCTCAAATTGGCGTTTTAAATTCTACTGTTACTCCTGCAACAGCTTTTAATATGGCGGCAGTAAATTTTCCGGCAGCGCTGGCATCACCTACACTTGGTGTAGTATTTGGTGGCGCTACTGGTTTTCTTGAAGCCCAGATTGCTGCCTTAGAAAGCACTAACACGGGAAAAGTTATTTCTGCTCCGAAAGTTGTGACCATGGATAACGTTAAGGCTATTATCAAGCAAGGAACTGACGTCCCCTATGTAACTCCTGCATCGGGTAATTCACCGGCAACCGTTACTTTTAAAGAAGCTGTGTTAAAGTTAGAGGTGAAGCCAAAAATAACTGAGGAAGGAAGAATTTCGATGGAAATAATAGCTTCCAATGATGTGCCTGATTACACCAAAGCAACCATTCTTCAAGGCAATCCACCAATAAACAAGAATAATGTAGAATCAAACATTGTTGTTCAAGATGGAGATACTGTTGTTATTGGTGGCGTTTCAATATTCAATGACCAGACAATTGTAAGCGGCGTCCCCTGGTTTCAAAAAATTCCAATTCTTGGTTGGTTATTCAAAACTGAAAGTATTGACAATACAAAAGATCAGCTTTTAATTTTCATAACGCCAAAAATATTAAAAGGATCAGGCTTTGTAGGGAGTGCCGAAAAAGTTATAAATTGATATCTTTGTTGTTGATTACTGGAGCTGATTGCGAGAAAAATAATTTATGTTAAAAATTTATTTAATGAAATTAAATATAAATAAATTAAAAATTTTTGCCGTTTGTCCGGTATTTTTTCTTTGTCTCGCTTGTACCAACACTCCCTGGCATAAGCAACAGGCGGAACTTTTTTTAAATAAAGGCATATCTTTAATTGAATTAGGGCAATATAATAACGCTCTAAAGGAATTACTGGAAGCGGAAAAATACTCACCAAATTATTATAAAATTCATTATTTCTTAGGCATTGCTTACCTTGGAAAGGATATGAAAGAAAAGTCCATAGAAGAATTTCAGGAAACAATTTCTCTAAAAGATGACTATTCCGAAGCGCATAATTATCTAGGTACACTCTATTTAGACAAAGGTCTTGCCGATAAAGCAATTGAAGAATTTGATAAAGCACTTGCCAATCCACTGTATGACACACCGGTTATGCCGCTTTATAATACAGGTTTGGCTTATTATTCCAAGAAAGATTATTCCAAGGCTTTGACTAAGTTCCACGAAGCTCTCCGGATAAATCCGAAGACAGTATATGAGCCGCAAATTGAAAAAAATATCGGTCTTATTTATTTTGATCAGTCCAACATTGAAGAAGCTATCCAGCACTTTGCCAAATCAGTCGAGTTAAACCCCAATCTTTATGATGCCCAATTTTTATTGGGTGAGTGTTATTTAAAAATCAAAAACAGAGAAAAAGCAAAAAAGGCATTCCAAAACGTTGTTAAGTTATCACCCCAATCTTCTTTCGGTCAAAGAGCCAAAATTTATTTACAGTCCTTAAAGTAACCTATCCATTAATGATTTCTTTCTCATATTGACATGTTACAATAGGCTATGTTACTTTACAACAGACCTAATCTTTTGCATTTAATCATTCAGTTAAGACATATGGACAACAATAACGCCGAAAAAGACCGCATAAATTTTCTTGACCAAGTCGAGGATCTCTTGCAACACAATATGTTCTCCGAAGCACTTACTCTCGCCGAAGAGCGGCTAGCGCGCCTTCCTTTAGACGTTGATGCCCGTGTTATCGCCGGTAATGCTTTCATCGGTATGGGAAGGGTTGATGAAGCCAGAGATGTTTTACGAAAAGTTGAGGAGATTATTTCCGCTTTATCTCTAATTTATGTCCGGATGGGTGATATCTATGCGGAAAAAAGCTTCTATCGAGACGCGGTTATTTGCTATCAGAAGTATATTTCCTCGAATCCAACATCCGATAAAGCAGAAGAAGTAGTTGGGAAGATAGCCTTCCTGGAACAAGAAGAACCCCTCTTTACGGACATAGACTCGACAGATAACGAGAACACCCCCAAGCCGGAATTCTACACAGTTACTTTAGCGGACCTCTATATCCAACAGGGTCACTTTAAAATGGCCGCGGAAGTTCTTAAAAAAATCCTGGAAAAGGAACCGGAAAATGTTCCAGCCAGGGCAAAGCTGGATGCGGTAACAACGGCGATAGCTTTAAAACCTTCGGTAAACGGGGATATTATTCAGTCCGACAATTTGGCTAAAACGCTGTCCATCTGGCTGGAAAACATCAACAGGTTAAAGAAGAATGCAGCAGAAAAATAAAGTTTTTCCAGCCAGGGTTTCCCTCCTTCACCGTAAGTTTTCCGATTATAAAGTCGACGGCATAATTTTTTTTAACATGAGTAATATCCGTTATTTTTCCGGTTTTACCGGCAGTGATGGCGTTCTTATTATTAGCTCCGACACGTCAATCTTACTCGTTGACGGCCGCTATACCACTCAGGCTGCCCGAGAAGTAATTGATGCACAAATAATCGAATATAAGGATAAAATTGAAGGAATTACTCAAACGATAAAAGATTGTAATTTAAAGAATATCGGCTTCGAGGCGGACTTTATAACTGTGGAAATGTATAACAAGTTAACCAAATGTCTCCCCCATAAGGTGTTCGTGCCTTTAGCTGACGAGTTGAGATTAATCAGAGCACGCAAAGATGAAACGGAAATAGCGCTAATGAAAAAAGCCGCGGAAATTTCTTCATCTGCTATTCGTTCCCTTATCGCCCAAATAAAACCCGGCTGCACAGAAAAAGAATTAGCTCTGCAATTGGAGATTAATGCGCGAAAATCCGGCGCCGACCAACCTGCTTTTGACGCGATTGTAGCGACGGGATCAAACTCCGCTCTTCCCCATGCCCGGCCGACTGACAAGAAAATTAAAAAGGGAAATTTGATCGTCATTGATTTTGGCGTAAAGTACAAAGGATATTGTTCCGACGAAACCTGTACTATTGCTTTTGGGGAATTGACAGATAAGCAAAAGAATGCTTATCAAACAGTCCGGAATGCTCACGATCGAGCCATATCCGTTATTAAAGCAAACATTTCCGCAAGTGATGTTGACAGTTGTGTGCGCGACGCTTTGGGAGAAAAATATCGCCGGTATTTCGTGCATGGAACAGGGCACGGCGTAGGTTTGGAAGTTCATGAAGCGCCGCGTCTGGCAGCAAATTCTAAGGATATTTTAGAGGCGCAAATGGTGGTTACAGTGGAGCCGGGAATATATTTTCCCGGGCTTTGGGGCATCAGAATTGAGGATATGGTTCTGGTAAAAGAAAATGGTTGCGAAAAGATTACAAAAATGGATAAAGAGCTCGTCATCATAGAATAAATGCAGGGGTTATGTTGGCATGAAAGTTTTTCCGGAAGATCTGTTATATAGTCGCGAGCACATCTGGGTGCGGGTTGACGGAAATATAGCCACTATAGGGATTACTGATTATGCTCAGGAAAGTCTGGGGGAAATTCTATCAGTTGAATTTACAGAAATCGATACTTATGTAGAACGTGACGAAACATTCGGTTCCATCGAATCCACCAAAACGGTGGTGGATTTAATCTCTCCCGTTAGTGGTACAGTGATAAACATTAACGAAGATATTAACGACGACATAGGCATAATAAACAGTGACCCTCATGATATGGGGTGGTTGGTTGTTATTGAAATGAGCGACCTGGAACAATTAGAAGACCTCCTCGTTGCTACTGCTTATCATGATTTTATCATGCAAGAAGAGGAAAGCGATTAATGAAACTCAAATTTCAAAAGCGAAACGATTCGGGATATATAGGGATATAGCGGGATATTTTGCGTCAGATACACCTCTGCTGGCGATGGGAAGGTTCATTTTATGGTCTGGAGGTTGTTGAATTTCCAAATTCATGATATTTTTGAAAACATGGCCATAGATGAATCCATTTTTCAGAAAACCATAAAAGACAGAAAACCTCCGACGATCAGGTTTTACAGTTCTCATCCGGAGGCAATTTCTATCGGTTATTTTCAGGATATAAGGAAAGAAGTTAATATTGAAAAATGCCGAAAAGCCGGAGTCGATATTGTCCGAAGGATAACGGGAGGCAAAGCCGTTTTTCACTCTCACGAAATTACTTATTGTGTCGTAGCCGGAAATCAGGAAAAAACATTCCCTCCAGATATCGCCGGAGCATATAAGGTAATCAGCAGATGCATTGCTCGAGGCCTTGCTTATTTGGGGATAAAAGCGGCTTTGGCCGAAGGCAGCCGTGCCGGGGCAGGAGAAGAATTTAAGTCCTGCTGTTTTTCCGCGCCGGCGAAAAGTGAACTTTTGGTTGGCGGGCGAAAGATTTGCGGTAGCGCTCAATTGAGGAAAAGAGATGGATTTCTGCAGCACGGTTCATTGCTTTTGGCTTTTGATCCGGCGAGGACAGCCTCTTTATTGCTGCCGGCGCGTACTCCGGAACAATTAGAGAAGCTAAAAAGAACAGTGACGGCAATCAACGAAGAGCTTACTTCGCCGGTCGATGTTCAGGATGTTTGTTTGCAATTGAAAAAGGGCTTTACCAATGAACTGGGGATAGAATTAGCGGAAGATACCGCGACCGCAGCAGAAAAAAATCTGATGCGTGAATTGAAAAAAAAATATAATGACAGAAGTTGGAATATAAGGGAAAAAAGAACATATAAAGCAGGTTGTTTATCGCCATGATTTTTCGAAACATTATCAGCAAGAAAATATTCGAGCAAAGCGGCTATATAGCGCCGGAGCAGAAGGGCGCAATAAAAATGGACGCCAACGAAAATCCTTTTACTCTGCAAGAACCTTTAAAGAAGATGCTCTGGGAAGAAATGGGTAAAGTTAGTCTGAATCGCTATCCGGAAGCCGGAGCTCCTGAATTGCGCGATAGATTTGCCCGGTATTACGGCGTAAACAAGGATATGATTATGTTGGGCAACGGTTCTGATGAACTGATTCAAACGCTCTGTCTGACACTCCAGGGCAAAGTAAAGGGCGTACTTATTCCCACTCCCACCTTTGTCATGTACAAGATAATTGCGGTTAATACCGGCAATAAAGTGCTGGAAGTTCGTCTGGATGAGAACTTCGATCTTGATATCGAGGCGATGCTCACCAAAATTAGAGCAACCTTCCCTGCTTTGATTTTTTTAAGTTGTCCCAACAGTCCCACCGGTAATCTTTTTAGCCGGGATAAAATAGAAGCCCTTATTAAAAAAACTTCCGGCGTTGTCGTAATCGACGAGGCTTATGCCGATTTTTCCGGTAGCACAATGCTCCCGCTCTTGAAAAAATACGATAATTTGGTTTTTTTGAAAACGCTCTCCAAATTGGGATTGGCCTCGATGCGCCTTGGTTTCTTAATCGGCCCGAGGGATATTATCGCTCAGTTGGATAAAGTTCGCCTGCCTTATAACGTTAATTGTCTATCGCAAATAGCGGCTAATTTTTTTCTGGACAATCACGATGAATTCTCCCGGCAAGTTCTTCAAATAGTCAAAAACCGCGGGGAGCTTTATTTGCGCTTGAAAGAAATTGCCGGGATTAAGCCCTATCCTTCGTCCGCGAATTTTATTTTTTTTAGTTGCGCTTTCGACGCAGATCGCATATACAACAAACTGGCGGCGGATGGTATTATCATTAAAAATTTGAATACCAAGCTGACGCGCAACTGCATGAGGGTTACAATAGGAAATCCTGAAGAAAACAAGGCTTTTTTAAAGTCTTTAACCGGCGCTGTTTCTAAGTTAGGAGCGTGATTTAAAATTAATTGAAAATTGTGAGGGTAGTTTACGGCACGATAATTATTGAACTTTGCCGTACTGCCCTTTTTTTATTAATGAGACCCAAGTTTCAGAAACAGAATGCGTAACCCAAAGGTCACGTCACCGCTGAAACTTGCGGGTTCGAATTAATGAAACTCAGATATTACAAACGCAGTGCAGTAATATCTGTAAGTTGTAATGAGACTCAAACTTTAAAAGCGATGCGTATTAAAGTTTGTTAGTCGAATCAATGAGACTTTCCCTAGCCTCCAGCTATGGGATTAGTCGAATTGATCCCGTAAGCGCAGCTTATCGGGATTGATCCCATAAGCGGGGTGATAATATCCATTATTTCCGAAAACAAAAAATAAACAATCAGGATAAGGAGGAATTAAATTGGAAGTAAAGGTAATTGACAATGATGTGGAAAAAGCTTTAAAAATATTGAAAAATAAACTGTCGAAAAGCGGCTTATTCAAGGAATTGAAAGTCCGCCGTGCTTATGAAAAACCTTCCGTAAAGAAAAAGAGAAAAACAATCGAGGCACGCCGCCGCTTGGCGAAGGTTCAAAGACGCCGCAGCAACTAAGCGGGCTTTTCGCTCTCACAATAATCCGCAAGTTGTAAGCGCATGAGGAAATTATTGCCGTATGGACGATAAACAATATGTAATTGATTCACTGTCGATGCAAGAATCCTGGCGGGTGTTCCGTATTATGGCGGAATTTGTTGACTCCATCGAAACTCTTTCCGAGGTGCATAACGCCGTTACTATTTTTGGTTCGGCCAGAGTCACGCCTGATGATCCCTACTATAAAAAAACGGAATTTCTGGCCCGGCTTTTAGTGCAAAACGGTTTTAGCATAATTACCGGCGGCGGCCCCGGCATCATGGAGGCGGCCAATAAAGGCGCCAGTGAAGCCGGCGGAAAATCGGTCGGCATGAATATCCGTTTGCCGTTCGAACAAAAGCCCAATCCCTATGCCAATATTCATCTTGATTACAAGTACTTCTTTATCCGTAAAGTAATGTTCGTCAAATATGCCGTGGCCTACGTGATTATGCCGGGCGGCTTCGGCACCATGGATGAACTCTTTGAAGCGCTGACTTTAATTCAGACCAAGAGAATCAAAAGCTTTCCTCTGATCTTAATGGGCAGCGAATACTGGCAGGGCCTGTCGGATTGGGTAAAGAAAAGAATGCTGGCGGAAAACAAAATCCTTCCCGCGGACCTCGAATTGCTTCAAGTAGTGGACGAACCACAAGAAGTCGTTAAGCTCATTAAGAAATACATTATAGTTTGATCCCCTGATCTAGTCTTTTATGGCCATGGAAAAAATCTTTGCTGATTTAAAAAAAGGTGTTGTTGCGCCTTGTTATCTTCTTTACGGAGAAGAGGAATATCAAATCGGCGCCGCCCTCGATAAAATTCTGGATATAATAATGCCGGCGGCGGACCGGGATTTCGGTCTTTTCTATCTGGAAGGCGAAAATGCCGACTCGGATACTCTGGTTAATCACCTGCTAACGCCTTCCCTGGCGGGCGCGAGAAAAGTGGTCGTAGTGAAAAATACCACTATTTTTCAATCCCGCGAAAATTTAGCCGAGCTCATTGACAAAATACGCCGCAACATTGAAGAAAATCCGACGAAAGCGGCAAAATCTTTTCGGACTTTTTTAAAGCTCTCCGGCTTTTCCTTAGAAGATTTACTAGATGACGGCTGGAAGAAGATTACCGACGAAGAATGGAACAGGATTGTGGAGGGCGACACGGGAGAAGACCGCGAAAAATGGCTGCCCCGCGTTTTGGCTCTTTTATCCGGCCGGGAATTAAGCGAGGAGTCCGGCACCGACGATACGGAGAAATTAGGGGAAATTCTGCAAAAGGGTCTGGCCGCCGGAAATTGCTTAATCCTAACCGCCGACGCCGTAGATAAAAGAAAAAAGATTTTTAAAATCATCTCCACTCTCGGCGCCGTGCTCTACTTCGGTAAAGCTCGCTCGGAAGCCGTCCAAAAGGAAAATTTAATTAAAGCAGCGCAGAAATTACTGAAAAATTACGGCAAGAAACTGTCCGAGGCAGCCTGGACTCTCCTGGGTCAAAAGACAGGCTGGGAATTGAGGCACTCGCTTGCGGAATTGGAAAAGCTTATCTTTTTTGTCGGGGAGCGTCCCTTGATCGAGGAAAAGGACGTGGAAGAAGTTGTGGGCCTGACCAGGGAAGAATCTATCTTTGCTTTAACGTCCGCTCTTAGCGAAAAAAATCAACTGGCCGCGCTCGCCGCGCTGAAAACTCTCTTGGATCAGGGCTTGCATCATTTGATGATTCTGACCATGCTCGTCCGGGAAATAAGATTTTTGTTGCAGGCGAGAATTTTGGCAGATGAAGGAAAAATTCCGGCCGGGAAAAAAAATGCGGAATACGGCTGGTTCCAAAAGAATGTCATCCCCAGGCTCAAGGATATCGGGAAATCTTTAGCCGAGTTTGACGGCCTCCTTTTTAGCCAGCATCCGTTTGTCATTTATAATATCTGGAGGAACTGCGGAAATTTTTCTTCTCCCACTCTGATCAACTTTCTCGATACACTCTTGGAGATTGACCGCGCCTTTAAATCAACGGCGGCGGAGCCGCGATTTTTACTGGAGAATTTTTTGATCAAGGCTTGCGCTAAAGATTGATGGTTTTGTTCTGGGTCTATCCCCGGCCTTTTTACATTATGCCCACCTTTTCCCAGTGTTGAGCATGGGGAAAACTGCGTGGCTAAAATGACTATAAGTAGCATATGCAGAAAAACGGGGACGGCCAAGTCAAAAAATGACAGGCTCAGTCATTAACAGTAGCATAGCCAAAATTTATCTTTGCTACCGGGTCTTGAGTTGTCACTGTAACCTTGAATGTTCCTGTTGTAGTAGGACATGCACTGCTTTGCATTACGACATTATACGAACCAGGATTCATTGGCGAGCCATTCCCTACAGTAAAGCTTGTCGGACTGATTATGGTGCCGGCGGTAGTAGCAAAACTAATCGCCGTGCCCACGGGCATAATATTTTCGTTTATATCGGTTATGAGCACAGGAACTACAACCGGTGTTCCACTTCCACATACAAGCGTGATCGGGTTGCCATTATTGATGGTAATTGAGGCATCCGAGCTGGAGAGCACTATTGTTAACGAACGCCGCACATTGATCAACTGCGGCGATGAATAGCATGAATCAGAAACACCATAATCTCTTAAAACACCATTAAAACAGCCATCAGCGGCAGAGTATGAACCTGCGGTATAAGTATCGATAAAAGGTTCATTGTTGTTATATACACCATCTTCATTTACATCGAGCCAGGGATCAGGCATATCTATAAATGTTTCCGTTAAATGATTATATATACCGTTACCATTTAAATCAGTAAAGCTCTCCTCGCCTATGGCATAGGCCAGGATAACTACACGTCCGCTTTTTGCCGGTGTGGGGGGGGGATCAGTAATTCGGGGCCGCTTGTTCGCGCTGTAAAAATTAACCGAGCAGGCGCCGTCTGTCGTCGTGCAACTGGGTTCAATTTGTCCCCCGGAAGCTATAAAAGTAACGGCAGTTCCATCGGGCACGGGGTTTTGAAAACGATCGGACAGTCTCGCTGTAACCACAGAGAGTGTCCCGTCATAATTCCAGCCTTCCATATTGAGTACCGTTGCGGCGAGGGAAAAATTGTTCTGGGTGGGAATGCCTGTAGAAATGACCAGTTGACTGGATGTCGATGTAAGCGTAGTGCCGTGAATTGTAGCCAAAACACGCACCGGCGTGGGTGCCGTTCCTGCCGTCACAATAGTTTGAACCAGGCCGGTACTAGGATCGGATGTGGCACTATAGGTAGTTCCCCCCCCAGTGATTGTAATTCCTCCGGTTGTTGTAGACAAGGAAAAATCAACCAGCTTTCCTATGGGATTACCCCCTGTATCCAGCACCTTAAAAACGACTACCGAAGTGGTATTATACCCGGAGTTTTGCAAAGATATATTGGTCGGTGTCGCCGAAACAAAGATGATTGATCCGGCCGCCGCCGGGCTAACTATGAGCTGTCCCGATTTGGTTTGTGAAGTTCCGACGAGAGTGGCGGTAATGGTGTCCGTCGCACCAAAATTGATATCCGTGTAGGTAGCGGAAGCAATGCCGTTGACGGTATAAACTTGCGCGGTAATTGTCGCTTTCCCTTGTTGAACACCGGTAGAGGTGAAGGAAACAGGAACGGGAGGCAGATAGGTATTATGTGGAGGTGAAGCACTCTGAACCTCAATACTCACTGCCGCGCTGCCGCCGGCAGAAATTGAGCCGGGTGTAATGGTTAAAGCGCTTAATTGCAAATTTGCGGGAGCTACAGAAATGCCGGTACTTCCGGTAATAGTATTTGTGGCAGCGTCGGTTACGCTTGCATCTATATCCGTTGCGCCTGATGTGACTGCTGCTGCTGCGTAAATATCAATTGTAGCAACCCCACTGTTAGCCCCACTGTCACCGGTCAGTGCTGTACCGGTGTCTGGAGTACCATTAAATGTTATAAGACCTGTTGTTACCGCGGTAAATGTCACCGTTTTACCCAGAATCGGTTTGCCGTCGGCACCTATCGCCACAACCTTCAACTGCGCCGGACTGTCTCCCGACACCGATGTCGTCGGAGTGCCGTCGGAGAGCTTAGTTAGGGAAAATGTCAGAGAACTCTTATCAGTCGTAGGTGTTGTCGTCCCGCCGGTGCCGGTCGTGGTCGAACTGGTACTGCCGCCGCAGCCGGCAAGAGAAAATAAAGAAATAAAAAATATCAAGAGCAGTGCGGAGAGAAATAATTTACTCTTGGTTGATTTAGCCATCGGCATCTCCTTTTCTGGGGTTCAGAATGATATTTATTGGTAATTTTATCAAAAATATTATCATTTTTCAACTGTTTTTTTGCTCCCGCCGTCACCATTTTACTGCTCTGGCCGGCTCACGAGGGTGAATTGCCGGAAATTGACGGCGACATTAAATCTTCTGCGGCTGAACGGCAACTTTTCAGGGAAATATTTTTTGATTAAAACGTATGCCAAAGAGAATAGCTGACGCGATATATCCTGCATCGCTTTTTTTAAAAGATCAATCCCGCTAAGCTGCGCTTACGTAATAATTCAACTAATAAATTTCAATGCGCCTATAGTGACCTTTAGGTTATTCGCTTTTGAAATTTGAATATCTTGTCCCACATCGCTTCGCTCTTGGGATCAATTCCACTAACGCTTCCTATAGTCAGCGAGTGTCATTGATCATAACTTTTTGATTTTTTTTTGTGCCTTCCTTTTGGTTCGCGGCAGTCTTCTGGCCGGACCCTTTTTTTTGCGCTGCCGAACTTCTCTTTCTTCCCGGCCTTCCTTCTCATATATTCCGCTTCCTGACGCAGATATGGCTCTATTCATAATAGCTTCAAACTCCAGAGAAGACAGGGCAGTTTTGCCCTGCAGCGTGGCATAGGAAGCTATCTCCCGATCGGAAGAAACAACAATCGTTTCTTCGGCGGTTTGATCGGTAATTCTTTTGATGACCTCATCGGCTCTTTCTCCCTGCCGCGAGTAAATGATTTCGATATTTCCGTGCCGGTCTCTTTCTTCTTCCATGGAACCGCCTTTCCAGCCGTCGAAAACTACCGTAATTCTATGTCCCTTTTTTCTTTTATAATCGGCAAGCTTCGCCATCAAGGCCAGTCGTCCCGCCTCGAGGCTCTTGTGTTCAAAACGGCGCAAAAAATCGGATTGCCGGATTAGGTTATAACCATCAACCAGAATATGCATAAACTTATACCAATTCGCTTTCTTCGGCTAACTTTGTTGGCAGCGTCGTCGGCTTCCTCGATGTATTAGTAATACGCCTGCGGAGCCTCCTCCTTGCCGCCTCGTTATCCTTTGAAATCGAAACGGTATAATTCTGACATATCCAGGCCGCCTGTTCAATAAAATTCTGCTGTTTTTCTATTCCGGGTTTTTTCTTGACTTTGCCGCGTTTTGTCTGCTACGTTTCCGGTTGAACAAAAAACCGGCTCAATTACTTCATCTAATACAAAGTAAGGATAGTTTGATTCACTGCTCATAATTCCTGCGGACAAATTAATTTCCCTTAAGGAGAATATTTATTTATGAAAACTCGGATTACAGAACTTTTCGGCATCAAGTATCCCATTCTTTTATCCGGCATGAGCTGGATCAGCGTGCCGAAAATGGTTGCCGCCGTTTCCAATGCCGGCGGATTGGGCATTTTAGCCACAGGTCCATTGAATGCCGAACAAACGCGTCAGGCGATAAAAGAAATCCGTTCTCTTACCAACAAGCCTTTTGGGGCCAATGCCACCCTTCTTTTCCCTGGAGCGAGTGAAAACGCCAGAGTATTGCTCCAAGAAAAAGTGCCCGTCATTAATTTTTCGCTGGGCAAAGGCGATTGGCTGGTAACAGCGGCTCACGCCTACGGCGGAAAAGTAATTGCCACGGTTGTTAACGCGCGTCACGCCAAACGCGCTCAGGATTATGGCGCTGACGGCGTTGTGGCGACAGGCCATGAAGCGGCGGCGCACGGCGAACATATAACGTCCCTTGTTCTTATCCCTTCTCTGGTTGACACCATTAATATTCCCGTTATTGCTGCCGGCGGTTTTGCCGATGGGCGGGGATTGGCCGCCGCTCTTGCTCTGGGCGCGGAAGGTATTGCCATGGGCACTCGCTTTATGACCACCAGGGAAAGTCCTCTGCATGAAATTTATAAAAATTTATCCATCGAAAAAGATGTCGACGACACGCTTTTTTCCGATCGTTTTGACGGGATTTTATGCCGCGTTCTGAAAACACGCGCCGCTAAAAAAGCCGTCGAGCGTGGCCTGAATTTACCCGCAGCTTTCTTTAATTCGCAGGAGATTGCCCGGCAATTGGGTCTGCCCTTTAGCAAGTTATTCCTGGGGGTATTGTTATCCGGCTGGAAAAACACCCGGCAACTGGCCTTTATGGCCAATGGATTTAAAGCAATAAAAATCGCCACGGAAAAAGGCGATATGAAAAAGGGCGTCCTCCCCGTGGGACAGGTTACCGGCTTGATTCATGATGAACCGACGGTAGCCGAACTTATGGAAAGAATCGTGGCGCAGGCGAAATTACAGCAGCAAAAACTCAATAACCAGTTTTCTTAAACAGTGGATTTAGAGTAATATGTTTCAGAATAAAAAAGTGGTCGTGGTCATGCCGGCTTATAACGCCGAGAAGACTCTCCTTAAAACATACGAGGAGGTTATGGCTCAGGGTATTGTTGATTTGGTTGTTTTTGTCGATGACGCCAGTTCCGATAATACCGTAAAAATCGCCTCCGGCCTTCCCCAGACTAAACTTTACGCCCACCAAGATAATCGCGGCTACGGCGGCAACCAAAAAACCTGTTATCGCTTCGCCCTGGAAGAAGGCGCGGACATCGTGGTTATGGTGCATCCCGATTATCAATACACGCCGAAGCTGATTCCGGCCATGGCCTCATTAATCGCGAGTGGTCTTTATCATTGCGTCCTCGGTTCCCGCATCCTGGGCGGCTATGCTTTAAAAGGAGGTATGCCGCTTTGGAGATATATTGCCAACCGCTTTTTGACCCTTGTGGAAAATTTTCTGTTTGGAGCGAAACTCTCCGAATATCATACCGGATACCGCGCTTTTTCCCGGGAGTTATTATTGAAGCTGCCGCTGCAAAACAATTCCGATGATTTTGTTTTCGACAACCAAATGCTCGCGCAGATTATCTGGTTTGACTATACCGTGGCCGAAGTGAGCTGCCCGACAAGTTATTTTGCACAAGCGTCTTCCATTAATTTCACCCGCAGCGTAAAATACGGGTGGGGCTGTTTGAAAACGGCCTGCCTGTTTCGTTTGGCTAAAACGAACTTCCTATCTTCTCCCCTGTTCCCCGCTCATGAATAACAAATATAAATATTTCATCGTCATATTTTTAATTGTTGCTTCTCTTATCGCCTTCGGCCGAATCCTGGGTAATGGTTTTACCAATTTTGATGATCAAGTTTATATTACCGAAAACAATCATATCCAGGCAGGCCTTAATTCGGAAACGGTCAAATGGGCGCTTAGCGCTATCGTCTCCAGCAACTGGCATCCCCTGACTCTAATTTCGCATGCTCTGGACTGGAGCCTATTCGGCGCCAACGCTTCCGGCCATCACCTTATCAATTTATTATTGCACATCGGCAGTGTCCTCTTTTTATTCTTCTTTTTAACAAAGACGACCAAGTCCCTCTGGCCTTCCGCTTTTGTCGCGGCTCTTTTCGCCCTGCATCCCCTGCGGGTGGAATCGGTGGCCTGGGCTTCTGAGCGCAAAGATGTTTTGAGCATGTTTTTCGGCATGGCGGCCCTCTACGTTTATGCCGGCTACGTTGAAGAACAAAAACTTGCCCGATATTTTCTCTGTTTAATATTATTTGCTCTGGGATTAATGGCCAAACCCATGCTGGTTACCCTGCCTTTTGTGCTGCTGCTTCTTGATTACTGGCCGTTGGGGCGCTGGCAAAAGGCTCTCGCTCCCGTAAACCTGCCGGTAGCGACCACTGCCCGATCAGAAAAGAAGAAAACTAAACAGCGCCGGGCCGATTCCATTAAAGTGCAGAAGATATCCACACCGCTTACGAATCGCTCTTCAATTATCCGTTCCCTTTTATGGGAAAAGGCGCCCTTCTTTTTACTAACTATCGCCTCGAGTATTATAACACTTTGGGCGCAAAATAAAGGAGGCGCCGTTGCTTCCCTGCAGAAAATACCGGTTGCTGAACGTTTGTCCAATGCGTTTGTATCTTACGTTTCTTATCTCGGTAAAATTTTCTGGCCGGTTGACCTGGCTGTTTTTTATCCTTACGAATATTCTTTTCCCCTGTGGCAGATATTGGGCGCCATATTACTTTTACTGGGAATCAGCGCCGCCGTTATTTACTGCATCAAGAAAGCCCCTTTTCTCTTCGTGGGCTGGTTTTGGTATCTGGGAACCCTTATCCCCGTAATCGGTTTGGTGCAGGTCGGCAGACAGGCTATAGCCGACCGCTATACTTATCTGCCTTCCATCGGCATCGGCATAATGCTCATCTGGGGTATTGTTTATTTATTGCCCCAGGAAAAACTGCGTAAAATAATTTTAATTCCGGCAGCAGTCATTGTTCTTGCCGTTTGTACATTTTCGACCGGCCGGCAATGCGGCTACTGGAGGGACAGCGTCTCCCTTTTCAACCATGCCTTGGAGGCTACAAAAGATAATTATATGGCTCATACCAATCTGGGCATTGCCCTGGCTGCCGAAGGAAAAATTGATGAAGCTGTTGATCATTATCGCGCCGCTTTGCAGATAAACCCCAATGACGACACAACGCATTATAATCTGGCCAATGCCTTAAAGAAGCAGGGAGCGGATGAAGAAGCGATTGTGCATTATCGAGAGGCGCTGCGCATTAACCCCTATTATTCGAAGGCTCATAACAATATAGGGGTTTGTCTCGAAGCGCAGCTCAAACACGATGAGGCAATTTATCATTACCGGCAAGCGTTACAGTTGGAACCTAACAATCCGGGCATACATTTCAATTTAGGAATAGCGCTGGCCAAAAAAGGGGAATTAAAAGAAGCAATCGATCATTTCCGCACAGCAATTTATTTGAATCCCGATTATGAGGAAGCTCGCCGGACATTGAGGCTGGCAATGGAAAACGAACAGCGCCAAAAACACTAATATGAATAAAAAATACACGTATTTAATCATAGTTTTTTTAATAGTTGTCTCTGCCCTTGCTTATGGCCGGATTCTGGGCAATGATTTTATAAATTTTGATGATAACGTATATATCACCGAAAATAATCATATTAAATCGGGCATTAATACAGAAAGCATTAAATGGGCAATTACCAGCCCCTATGCCAGCAATTGGCATCCGCTTACCTGGCTTTCGCACATGCTGGACTGGAGTTTATTTAAGGATAATGCCGGCGGCCATCACTTTATTAATCTGTTGCTGCATATAGGCAACGCCCTGCTCCTCTTTTTTTTCTTAAACAGAACCACTAAAAATATTTGGCCGGCGGCTTTTGTCGCCGCCCTTTTCGCCCTGCATCCCCTGCGGGCGGAATCGGTAGCCTGGGCAGCGGAGCGCAAGGATGTCTTAAGCGCTTTTTTCGGTTTGGCTGCTCTCTATGTTTATGCTTTATACGTTGAAGAGCATAAATTCTCTAAATATTTTCTTTGTCTGATATTGTTCGCCTTGGGATTGATGGCTAAACCTATGCTGGTTACTCTGCCTTTTGTGCTGCTTTTGCTTGATTTCTGGCCGCTGGAACGCTGGCAAAAAGTTTTAAATCCTCCCAATAATCCGGTTGCGGTTAACAATACAGTTTCAGTAAAAAAGAAAAATCGGCATAAACACAATGCTCCCACCGAAAAAAACCTGTCGGCATCGGTTAAAAGTCGCAGTCAATTGACGGGCATTCTTTTATGGGAAAAAGCACCTTTTGTTTTTCTGGCCATAATTTCAGCTGTCCTGACCCTCTGGGCCCAAAGCAAGGGCGGCGTCATTATTGCTCTGCAAAGGTTGCCGTTTCCCGAACGAATTGTAAATGCTATCGTCTCTTATATCGGTTATTTAGGAAAGATTTTTTGGCCGGCAGATTTGGCCGTATTTTACCCTTATGAAAATTCCTTGCCTTCCTGGCAGGTTTTCGGTGCTGCTTTTATTTTACTGGGAATCAGCGCCGCCGTTATTTACTTCATCAAGAAAGCCCCTTTCCTCTTCGTGGGCTGGTTTTGGTATCTGGGAACTTTGATTCCCGTAATCGGTTTGGTCCAAGTGGGCAATCAAGCGATGGCCGACCGCTATACCTATCTGCCTTCCATCGGCATCGGCATAATGCTCATCTGGGGTATTGTTTATTTATTGCCTAAAGGAAAACTGCGTAAAATAATTTTAATTCCGGCAGCAGTCATTGTTCTTTCTGCTTTGACATTTTTGACCGGCCGGCAATGCGGCTACTGGAGGGACAGCATTCAACTTTTTAATCGCGCTTTGCAAGTTACTAAAGCTAACTATTTGGCTCATAACAATCTGGGCGTAGCCTTAGCTGAGGAAGGAAAAAATGATCAAGCCATTGCCCACTATCTTGCGGCAATTGATATTAATCCCCATTATGCCGATCCCCATTCTAATCTGGGCGCAGCTTTAGCCGCAGAAGGAAAAAATGATCAAGCCATAGCGCATTATCTTGCGGCAATTGATATTGATCCCCATCATGCCGATTTCCATTCTAATCTGGGCGTAGCTTTAGCCACAGAAGGGAAAAATGATCAAGCTATAAAACATTATCTTACGGCAATTAAAATTAATCAGGATTATGATGATGCCTATTATAATTTAGCCAATTTACTTATCAAACAGGGAAAGATTGAAGAAGCTATAGGCCGTTATCGCGAAACAATTAAGATCAATCCCTATAATGCCCAGGCCCATTATAATTTAGCCGATATTCTTGCCAAACAAGGAAAAATCGAAGAAGCCATTGACCATTTACGCGAGGTCCTGCTCATTAACCCTTCTTCTTTTGCTGCCCTTAATAATCTGGGGGTTAATTTAGAAAAACAACTCAAACACGACGAGGCAATTTACTATTACCAAAGGGCTCTGCAGATAGAGCCTAAAAACCCGGGTGTCCATTTTAATTTAGGCGTCGCTCTGGGCAATAAAGGTGACCTGAAAGAAGCTATTGAACATTTTCGCCGGGCAATTTATCTGAAGCCCAATTATGAGGAGGCTCGCCGGGCATTGCGGCTGGCAGTGGCGCTGGAACAACAAAAGCGTTAATTACTTTCGGCGGCAGCTTTCAGTCCGGCAATCGTTTTTTGATAATTACCGCTGCCAAAGATGGAGGCACCAGCAACTATTACCTGTGCGCCGGCCTCAACAATTCTTTTAATATTTTTTAAATTTACCCCGCCGTCGACTTCCAGCAAAGGTTTGTTCCGCAGGCCTTTCAACATTTGGCCGGCCTTGCTGATTTTAGGTAAAATGTCTTCCATAAATTTCTGTCCGCCAAAGCCCGGATTAACGGTCATAACCAGCAAAAGCTCAACATCCGGAATAATATTTTCGATCCGCGTGAGCGGCGTATTCGGATTCAGTGATACGCCGGATTTTTTTCCGCATTTTTTTATCAGGTCAATCATTCGGCGGAGATTAGCGGTTGCTTCCACGTGAACAGTAATAATATCGGCGCCGGCATTTGCAAAAGATTCAATATAGTTTTCGGGATTTTCAATCATTAAGTGCACATCGAAAGGCAGTTTTGTTGTTTTTCTTAGTGCTGATATTATCCCCGGACCCATGGTGATATTGGGAACAAAGTGCCCATCCATCACGTCAACATGAATCCAATCGGCGCCGGCTTTTTCCACGGCGGCAATTTCCTCGTTCAGCCTGCCACCGTCAGCGGACAGGATGGAAGGGGCGATCAGTACCATCAAATTTTCCTCCTTTATGCATTTGTTCAATTATACTAAAGTTTCCTCCCTGTCAATCACGGGTATGACACCCCAAGCAAGCAACGGCCGCCTTATTCGACATACCATGTACTCCAAGGAAAAGCTTGACACAATTGCGGAAAAATCTAAAGATACAAGCATGTACGTTTTATATAATCTTTTATTGCTGGTTGCCGCGATAATTGTTTTACCCTATTATTTGCTCAAAATTATTTTTACCGGCAAATATCGCCAAAGTTTAATCCCGAAACTGGGCGGAAGACAGGCAAAAATACTGGCCAATTTGAAAAATGGGCCGCGGGTATGGATACACGCAGTTTCCGTCGGCGAAGTAACCGCCGCCGCACCGATCGCCGCTTCTTTAAAAATAAAAAGACCGGATGTAGAAATTATTTTTTCCACTTCTACCGAAACAGGCCAGGAAATGGCACGCCGTCTCATCCACGGCGCCGCCGCATTCATTTATTTTCCCCTGGATATCCCCCCTGTTGTGCACAAAAGCATAAACCTGGTCAATCCTAATACTTTTGTCATGGTAGAAACGGAACTCTGGCCTAATTTTCTAAAAGCCTGTAAATCAAAAAAGATAAAGACCTTGATGGTTAATGGACGGTTTTCTTTGCGCTCCTACGCCAAATATCACCGGACCAGGTTTTTTTGGAAAAAAATTCTTAACGATTTATCTGCAGCCGGTATGATTACCAAGATCGACGCGGCGCGTTTTACAAATATCGGCATGCCTGACGATAAGATTCAGGTAATGGGAAACGCCAAGTATGATGCGTTGGCGGCCATGGCCTCACCCGCCCTGCAGAAAGAAATTGCCCGCCGATTTAATGTGCGGGCGGATGAAAGATTTTTCGTGGCGGGCTCTACCCATCCGGGTGAAGAAGAAATTATCATCGATGTATACAAAAAGATTTTAAATCACTATCCTGAATTTAAACTAATCATTGTTCCGCGGCATATTGAAAGAACCGGCGCGATTTTGGAACTTCTGCGGGAATCCGGGTTACCGGACGCCATTACTCTGACCGACATGAATAAGCGCAAAATACGTAAAAGCGAACGTATTGTTGTTGTTGACGTTATCGGTGAGCTTTTCAAGATTTATTCCCTGGCGGCCATTGTTTATTGCGGCGGAAGCCTTGTCCCTAAAGGCGGACAGAATATCTTAGAAGCTGCCGCCTGGGGAAAAGTAATTTTTTACGGCCCTTCGATGGACGATTTCAGTGAAGAAAAAGCCCTGCTGGAAGAAGCTGGTTGCAGCGTGACGATACGAAATGCGCAAGAATTGTTCCAAAACATTCTTCACACGCTGAAATATCCCGAAGAGCTGGAAAAACGAGGCGCCCGGGGCAAAGCTGCCGTAGCCGCCAATATGGGGGCCGCCACCAGATATGCCGACTTAATAAGCAAGTATATTTAGGAGGCGGTTTCATTGGATCAGAATTAATCCCGCGACTTAAAATCCCCCGTTTCCAACCGGCGGAAGAAAACGCTGTGATCGCGGGAGGTCGCGTTGTCCTCTGCTTTGCGGGATAATTCGACCTATAAGCTTCAGCGGTGACGTGACCTTTAGGTTATGCACTCTGTTTTTGAAGCTTGGGTCTCATTATTTTAGGGAGCCTTCGGCTCATGCCGGAGGAGGCTCCACTATTAGGGTTTTGTATTGAACTTGTTAAAATCAAAATCCAAACAAACAGGATATAATCAAGGGGAATTTTTATGCTGAAAAAATACGAGGCACTGAGCAAAAAAGTCAACCTGACCGCGGCTTTCACGGCAAGATCAGTTATATACAGATATTTAAATAGAACAAACCTGATATTTTATTCAGAACTTTCCCGGCTTATCGGCTGTCAGGCTTTCGTCAAGCATGAAAATCATAATCCGACCGGATCATTCAAAATCAGAGGGGCACTTAATTTCTTCCATCACATGTCCAAAGAAGAACTGGAGGCCGGAATCCTTGTTGCTACTCGCGGCAACCACGGTTTGGCTATGGCCTGGGCGGGACAATGGTTCCACGTGCCCTGTACGGTTGTTGTGCCGGAGGGCAACAATCCGGAAATCAGCAGGACAATAGAAAGCTACGGCGCGGAACTTATTGTCCACGGAGAAGACTTTTATGACGCGCAGTCCTACTGTGAGGAGCTTGTGGACAGTGCAGGATATTATTATGTCCAGCAGGGTAACGAACCGGAAATCTTAAACGGTCTGGCGACGATGGGGCTGGAGATCATGGAGGATCTGCCGGAAGTAGATACCATCATTTGTCCTATCGGCGGCGGTGCTGGTTGCGCGTCGCTTGTAAAAACCATCCGCGCGTTAAAGCCCGCTATCGAGATAATCGGCGTAGAGGCGCAAAATGCCCCATCCTTCTATAATTCCTGGAAAAAGGGAGAAATTGTAACGCTCGATGATGCTCATACGGTTGCCGACGGCCTGGCCGCGAGAGCTGTATTCCATCTGCCGTATGTCATTCTTAAGGACACTATCAGTGATGTCGTGCTGCTTACCGAAGACGAAATACTGGAAGGAATCAGAATGGCGCTCACCACCACTCATAACCTGGCCGAGGCCGCCGGCGCCGTTTCTTTGATGGCCGCTTACAAAATAAAAGACAGGCTTGCCGGCAAAAAAGTTGTAATGATCATGTCCGGCGGCAACCTGAATATGGATACTTTGAAAAAAAGTGTTTGAATGTTGATACGCAGCAATGACCTGATAAGAAGTATCTCACGCTGGTATACAAAGGAGCAGGTATCATGTCGTGAATATCACGCATCCAAGCCAATGTGTATCTCAACAGCTTTGCCTATCAAGTCTTTCCTCGATTACAGGTAGCACATATAAAGCAGCACGTATGGCGACCGAAATGATAAATCTAGAGCGGCCTATTATTGAGCTAAATGCCAATACATTTTCTCTGGAACCAGGCAGGGGTAATAATTTTTACAATCAAGATAACAATGGAGCAGGCGGCTGTAACAATAAACACATTAAGCAAAATGAAGACGGGTTGCATATTGTATATAAAGTTAAAATGCTTGAGAATGGATGTAGAAAAGGGCACAAATAATTTGTGCATCAAATAGATTGGGTAAGTGTAAATGCCAATCCAGGAAAGAAAAGAATCTTTTACTTGATGGTCTTTTCTATGAAGCCCAACGGCAAACAAAAATAGAGCAATCGAAGCTAAGAAGTTAGTAGCTTTGCTTCGTGAAATTCCAAAAGACCAAAACCCCTGGTAAGCAAACAAAACGCCCTCTACAATTGAGGCTCCAATAAACAATAGAAACATTGCAAATATTATTGGTGTATGCTTCGACAAGATGAAATCATCATCTGACTTTTTCTGCGCCATATAAACGCCAAGATGATAAAAGGGGTACCACATAAAGAAAGGAAGTGAATGAAAAGGGAAGCGCGCAAATATGCTATCCGCATATTGTATTCGTGTGACATAGGTGAGTACTAATGAAACGATGGTCATCAGTGTCATCAGTGCGATGTGTTGCCAGGACTTACGAATGTTTGCAATAAGAGGTGTAATAACAATAAACTGAAGTAAAACTATAACAAAATAACCGATACCTATCCCTCTTCCTATTAACACATCCACAGCTATTGCAATGGGAGACAGAAAAGTGGAAGGCCGCTGCAGTAAAATGAATATTGCCGTCCAGAATAAATATGGTGGAAGAATACGGATTGTTCTACGGTGCCAATAATTTGACACTGATGAGCCGCGACTATAAGAGGAGAAGTATCCGGCTAACGCAAGAAACATCGGAATTGCAAAATCGATAAACTGACGAAACACTAAGCCGAAATACCAGTTAAATGACTCTGGGGGGAATGTTTGCGTGTACAGCATAGAATGACCGGTTAGGACAGCCAAGATGGTTATGCCTTTCCATCTGTCCCAATAGTTTGATCTCATGTTTCCCTTAGCCTTTTATACCTATAGAATTGGCATTACTCGTCTTTTTTATAATAGTTGGCCCACTTCGCATCGATCTGGTTCTGGATGTCCGCTATCTGTGCATCAGTTAGAACCTTAAAGCGTGACTGCGCGCGGAAGTATTCACTCACCGGTACCAGCTTGCGTTTTTCCACCAGCTTTTCGGATGCTGCGGTCAGTTTGAACTCTCCATTCACAATCTCGTAGAGGTCATAATATCCGGTTTCCACAGCCAGTCTGCCGATTTTTATTCCGTATCGCGGATCGTATCCCCATCCCGGCGGGCAAGGAATATGAATATGAAAATACTTGGTACCCGGCATATCCTTGCATTTGGTTATTTTATCGTAGAGGTCCAGCGGGTAGGAAGCGGAACAGGCAGCAACATAGCTTAAATTATGAGCCGCCATGATAGCCGGTACATCTTTTTTTTGCTGCAGTTTTCCTTTGAAAGGAGTATTAGCGGTTATAGCGCCTATTGGAGTAGTGCCGGAGCGCTGAACTCCGGTGTTCATGTATCCTTCGTTGTCATAGCACAGGTAGATAAAATTATCGCCCCTTTCCGCCGCGCCGGATAAAGCCTGCAAACCGATGTCGCTTGTTCCGCCGTCGCCAGCCCAGGCGGCGACTTTGATCTTAGTCTTTCCCTGCGACTTCAGAGTGGCGAGTATTCCTGTAGCTGCCGCTGCCGTCGAGGCAAAGGTTACGTTCAGACAGGGAAGTTTGGTCGAGGCAACGGGAAAAAGCCCTTGCAATACGGTAAGGCAGCTCGGGGGCACGACCAGGATAGTGTCTTTCCCCAGGGCTTTGAGGCCCACCCGGTAGGCGATGGCCAGCCCGCAGCCGGTGCATGCTCTTGTTCCCGGATGGACGAATTCCTCTGTAGGTAAATTTAAAATGGTAGCCTTGGCCTGCATTTGATTCTCCTATAATTTTAATCCTAGCCATACGGGCTTTTTCGCGATTCTGCTTTTTGCCGCCGCCCGGAGGGTCTGTGTCAGATCTTCTGTCCGAATGTCACGGCCGCCGATTCCCGCGATAAAATTCTGGACAACCGGTAAGGAGCCAGTGCCGGCAAGATGTTCATAAAGCGCGGATTTTAAATCAGAAGCAAGCGCGCCTTCATATCCGTAGCTCAGTGCCTTCTCGAAGACGATAACACCATTCTTCCTTTTGAGGGCATTGGCAACAGCCTCGTCCGGGAAAGGCCGGTAAAAGCGAACGCCCATAACGCCCACTTTGATGCCTTCTTTTCTCAAGATATCCACACAAACCCGCAACTGATAGGTGAGAGACCCGAGGCCCACGGCAACATACTGGGCATCATCGCAACGATAAGGTTCGATATACGGGTCGCCGCTCCGGCCAAATATTTTGGCAAATCTTTTTTCCGCTTCGAGAGCAACAGCAAGTGTTGTGCGCATTTCTTCATGAAGCAGATAGCGGATCTCCATATACCCGTGGGCCAGCTCGCCGTGGACATCCATCCGCACGTCCGGGAGGGTGACCGTATTGAGATTGGCTGGTTCTTCAGGGTTGAGGGCATAGTCCGGCCGGAATGGCGGCAGAAAGGCATCGACTTTATCCTGATCCGGCACATCAAACGGCATGTACGTGTGAGATAGGATATACCCGTCATAGCAGACCATGATCGGGATGTTCACCTTCTCCGCGAGCCAGTAAGCCTTGATGACTGAATCAATGATCTGCTGATGGTCGGAACAATATATCTGTACCCAGCCGGTATCGCGCTGGGAAATCGAGTCCTGTTGGTCATTCCAGACATTCCAGGGAGCTCCTACCGCCCTGTTGACAACACACATAACGATGGGAAGCCTGGCACCTGCCGCCCACTGGATCTGTTCATGCATGTAAAGAAGCCCATTGGCGCTGGTTGCGGTAAAAGTTCTGGCGCCGGCCGAGGATGCCGCGATGCAGACGGCCAGAGCCGAATGTTCGCTCTCGACGGGGATGTACTCGGCCTTCATTTCGCCTGCTTCCACATACTCGGAAAGTTTTTCTGTTAGAGGGGTCTGCGGTGTGATGGGATAGGCGGCAATGACATTGGCATGACAAAGCTTGACGCCCAGAGCTGCCGCAACGTTTCCATTTTCTATAATATGCATACGTCTATTCCTTGTTCTTTTCTTCGCCGGAGAACTGGGCTTCATCAACCATGGTAATGGCCTTGGTTGGGCATTCTTCAGCGCAGATACCGCAGCCCTTGCAGTATTCCAGATTGACCTGCGGCGGTATTGTCCGGGAGATGACAATTTCCGGACAGAACAGCCAGCATATGAAGCAGGCCTCGGTATTCCTCTTGCAGGGGATGCATAGGTTTTTATTCAATACCGGGCGCTCCACTCTCCAGGAACCGGTTCTTCCGCCGTCACCCGGCCCGTGTTCACTGTGGGAAGTTTTTCTTCGATAATTTCGAGTACCCATTTTCAGCCTCCTGTCACAGTTCTCTCAAAGGCAATTTTCGCCGCCAATGAGTTCATTTCGGGCCTTCTTGTCTTGAATTCCTCTTCAATGCCTTTTATCAGAATATCCATTCCCAGGAAGTTTGTGGCCCTTGCCAGCGTTCCGATTATCCCGGTATTGACCATGCCGTGAGGAAGACCTGCCTCAACAGATATGGCCGTAATGTCTGCGGTTGCCAGCCGGTAATCTTTAAAGTTGTAGGATTCAAAATCCTTCGGTGTATTCAGAACGATTATTCCGCCGGGCTTGAGGCCACCGGTAACATCCGCCTCGGCAAGCAGCAGGTGGTCAAGCACTACAATAATGTCCGGTGTCTCGATGGGTGATAAATCATAAATTTTGTCCCGTGATATCTTCAGCGATGTCAGGACCGGTGCGCCCCTGCGCTCCGTACCAAAAGTTGGAGCCATAACAACCCCCGGATAACCAGAGACAAAGGCAGCTCCGGCAACAATCTTTGCTGCCGTTATTGCGCCCTGACCGCCCCGTCCATGCCAGCGGATTTCAATAAATTCCTTGTCCATGAATGAATCCCTTAAAAAAACCCTTATTTAGTTGTCAATATTTAATCTTTCCTCTATGGTATCTTTTTTTTGCCCTTCTTCTGGCGACGATTCTGGCGGTAAAATAAATTATGGCGAAAAATAATAGTCCGATAATCAAGAGCGTTAAAATCGTGGGCAAAGTTGGATGGGCGATGAGTGCGCCCGGATGCCAGCTGGGTTCACTTACAATACGCCCAAGTTTAGCTTTGTATTTTCCCGGTAAATCGGGAATGCCGTCGCCGTCTGTGTCCGGGAATGACCGGACGTATTCGATCACTCCCCGCCATTCTTTCAGCTCCTGTATGCCGCGTTGGGATTTATCCGCATTCACCCGCACGTCAGATAAATTCTTTACGGATCTTCCCTTTTTATCTTTCGGGACAATATCGAGGAAATGATAAGTGTAATTCCCGATTACTTTTAAAAAGGTGGCGTTGTAAATATTGGTCGCCACCCGGTAGAGCCGTTGGTTGGATTGGTTAAAGTCAAGCTCTTTATATCCTTCTTCCTCGCTGCCTATCTTGATGCTCGTCACCCTGTCGAAAATAACGCGGTGTGGATTGTAAGTAAAGCGCAGGCCGGAAATTTGCAGAAAATAGTCGTATCCCTTGCGCGAGTAAACGCTGGTTAAAATTTCCAGAGCCCTTTTGATTTCATAGCCGTAAAGGTAAAAACTAATCAGCGGGTAGCCTATTGTGGAATCTTTATCCATCCCGATACCCAGCGGCATAGTGCGGAATAAATCGCCGACAGTTATCCTGCCGGTCTTGCCCGCGATCAAATCATCACGGATAATTCCGTTGGATTCCACGGCAACGTCAACATGGCTTGCCGGATCATTTGCTTCCGAGTCAACTTTGTTTACATACCAGCGAATCGAGTCGGCAATTAAGTTCCCCAGCGGCGATTCATCCGCGCTGATTTCCAAATCCCAGTTAGTATGGGCAATAACTTTGTCATAGCTCAAACCGAAACCGGCAAGAAATTGTGTATTTATTTTTTGTTTGAATCCTTCAATGATCTTTTGAATTGCCGCATCACCGATGATAGAGCTGTTCACGGCTATCGCTTTATAATTTTTCAGCGCGACCTTTTTTTTATCCAGAACGATATCCAGAATGCCCACCTGTTTCCCGTAAACGCCGGAATGCACAATGATTGTATCGCCCACTTTAACCGGAGTTTGATGCCGGGCCCGCGTATGCCCGCTGACAATTATATCGATGCCCTTGACTTTGCGGGCGAGGATTTCATCTTCGGATTTACTGGTATCCGCATTGAGACCGCTGTGGGAAAGGCAAATAACAATATCCACCTTTTCCTTTTGGCGCAGTATGCCGACAACCCGGCGGGAAACTTCGATGGGATCGCCAAAAGTTACCGGCTTAGCAAAAGTAGCTGCCTCCGCTGCATTCCTGCCCATAATACCGAAAATTCCGATTTTGATTCCTGCACGCGCCAAAACGGTATAATCTTTTACGCCAACTTCCCGAAAAGCCTCCTTCAAACTATCACCGGCGTGATTTTTTTTGTCAAAAATTGCGCTGGCAAAAACGATGGGAGGCATTCCTCCGTGGGCTTGGGCGGCTTTCAAAATCCGGGCCAGCCCTTCCGGCTTCAAGTCGAATTCGTGGTTGCCTAGCGTGACAGCGTCATAGCCCATTGCCTTAAGCAGGCGCAATTCGAAGGCTTCCTCGCGCGCCAGCATATGAAAAAGAGACCCCATGGTATAATTGCCGGAATCCAGAATCAATACGGTGTTTTTTCTTTCTTTTTTTGTTTTTTTGATTATGGTGGCAATGCGCGACCAGCCGCCTAGAGTCTTATCGGCTCCGGCATCATATGGCCGGTAGTCTATTTCCGGAGAGAATCCCTGCAAGTGCGAGTGCAGATCGTTGGTGTGCACTAGAGTAAGCAGTTTTTCCGCCGCCGGCAAATCTGTGGAAAAAGAAAAAAAGATGACAGTAAAAATAACGGCCATGCGCAGCAGCTTCATCTTCCCTCCTGTAGAATGTAGAACACATTTTCTTTTAATTTTTCTTAGCATAAAACTCAGGCGCGCAAAAGCGTTTATCGTCCAATAATAACTCGATTTTTGTAAGCAATCCAAAAAGGGTCGTTTTATCCAAAGCCGAAACGGCAACAGCATCAAAGCGCCGGCAAAAATTCTTCAGCAAATTTTTATCCGCAATGCGGTCGGCTTTATTCAATACTCTTATGGTCGGTTTGTCCTGAATATCCAAGGCTTCCAGGATTTTTTCCACTGCCGAAATTTGATCTTCAAACTGATTATTACTGATGTCAATCACGTGCAAAAGAATGTCAGCATCGCCCAGCTCATCGAGCGTAGCCCGAAACGCCGCCAACAACTCTTGCGGCAAATTGCGGATAAAGCCCACCGTATCGGTGATAATCGCTTCGGTATCCCGAGGAAAACGAAGCCGCGCACTTTTTGTATCCAGCGTGGCGAAAAGTTTATCTTCGACCAACACTGAACTTTTGGTGAGAGTATTAAGCAGTGTGGATTTGCCAGCATTGGTATAGCCGACGATAGAAATAACCGGCAAGTCTGATTTTCGCCTTTTGCCGCGGCGCTGACTTCTTGATATTGTTATCGCTTTTAAATCTTTTTCCAGCCGGCCGATACGCTGGCGGATATGGCGGCGATCGATTTCCAACTTTGTTTCGCCCGGACCAATGCCGCCGATACCGCCGGCCAGCCGCGAAAAGGAAGTATCCAGATGCATAAGCCGGGGCAGCCTGTATTTTAACTGCGCCAATTCCACCTGAATCTTTCCTTCCCGGCTGTGAGCGCGCCTAGCAAAAATATCCAGAATAACCTGAGTGCGGTCGAGAATTTTCAACCCGGTGAAATCATTGATGGAGCGCACCTGCGCCGGCGTCAGTTCATGATCGAAAATGAGCATGTTGGCGCCTATTTGCGTGGCGCGCAATCCGATTGCGGAAAGCTTTCCCTTACCCACCATATATTTCGGGTCAGGCCGCGGGCGGTATTGAACAAGGCAGTCGAATACTTCCACGCCGCAAGTGCGCGCCAACTGCGCAAGTTCACCGAGTGATGATTCCGTGTCCGAAAGCGGATTCTTTTCCACGCGCAAAAGAATGGCTTTTTCCACTGCCTCCATCCGGCGAAATTTTTGTTTTTTGGCAAACTCGTCTTCCAAAGCCGCAATAAAGGAAAGAAAATTAATATTGAGCCGACGCGGCTCCTCGGGATTAATGGTTAACCAATAATCTCCCGCCGGATTTTCCGGAATCAGGTGCGCTAAATGGAGTTTTCCCGCAGAGCCGTCCGGGCGTACTTCCAGCGCGCCGATCATGTCGAGACGCAGGTGCGAGAGATCAGTTAAATCCTCGCCGGAGAGACCTTCCGTATTTAAATGAGTATGAATCAAGCGCAAGCCTTTGAACCGCGCCGACGACGAGCGGAATCCTTCCAGCGCAGGAATTAAAACGCTTTTATGATCGCCGACGATTACCGTGTTGATTTCACCCTGGCGGCTAATGAGCAGACCGATTTGGCGATTAATATCGCGGGAAAGGAGAGACATCCGCGAGGCCAGCTCCAGGCTGATGATATTTTCCGGGGGGATACCTTTGCGGTAAAGGCGCTCTATCTGCTTTATCTGAGCACTCCCTAATCCTGCCGTATTTCCGAATATTTTATTGATAGCCGTATTTCCTGTTCAATTTGCCAATATCTATTCGCCCCGGGGGAGAAAATTAGCGCCTCGAGTTTTACTTTAATCTAACAGTCTTCAGGCTAGACCTCTTTAATTACCACATTTCATCCGGATTAGTCAAAAGGCAAAAAAAATCCCCGGGAGTTGCCCGCCCTCCTGGGGATAATTTTTTTTAGACTTTAACCTACTACTAACAGCCTAGGCTGTTCTAGAAGGTAAGAGTCAGTTTGTTGATGATCATGTACTCGTCGTTGAGCTTGTTGACGGTTGGGTCGTTCATACCGTTTGCGATAGTAGGAGAACCGCCTTTGTAAAAATCACCTACCCACCAGTAACCAACGCCCAGCATATAGGAGAGGTTATTGGTGATTTTGTAAGTACCGGTAACGTCAAGTTCCCAGCCGTAAGAGTTGTTCTGACCAACAGCTGTCTGGTCCGCCATCGCGTAAGAAACTGATGCATTGAAATCCAACTTGGCAGTCGGACGTACACCAGCTTTAAGCTGGAAGAACCAGGCATTGGTCATGCCCATATACGAAGGACCGTTGGGTTGGCTCCCGCTGAAGTTAGCAGTTCCACCGAAGCCCGGAAGTGGGCCTACCCAGTAAGTGAGATCCTGATTGAACATGATCAAGGTAGGATTCCAATCCATGCCGCCGCCAACAACGCTGCCTTCCATTCTGTCCGTGGTCTTGGGATCATCGCCGGACATATAGGCTGCGGTGCCGCCGACATAAAATACACCTAAATCAACAACGGCATTGACATAAGCCATAATGTCTTGCAATTGCACATCGTGGCCAACGATGCCGTCTTCCACTTGAGCTCCACCAAAAGCATACCAAAATTCCGCTTCTATCTTGACCGGTCCGATCTTGGCTTTGACGAAAGGCTGCAAAGTGTAGAGCTTTGCCAAATTAGGAATATAGGTCCCGTCTAAGAGGGTGGGACCATCACCCAAAAATTTGCCGGTCGCAACACGGCTGTAGGTGAAGAGCAAACCAGCTTCGCCACCCTTGAAGGTCATCAGGGCAAACGCGATATATTTGTCCTCGTCACCATCGCTCCATGTAGCTGCGGAGTTTATGGCAGAAAAACTATTATCAGCTTCCTTGAAAATGCCGCCGCCGAGATAAAAAGATCCGATGGGCAGTATGTACAAAATCTGGCCGCAGGGAGGTCCGTTGATGGCGCTATCGCCGAAAACGGTTCCCCATCCGTTATCATCCATATAGCCGACTTTGAACAATCCGATGGGCGAAGCATATTCAATGTAGGCCCAATCGAAGGCGATGTTTTGATTTTCTTCTCTGGTTCCTGCCGATTGTGAACTAGTTCCTCCCGGTTGTCCAACCATTGTTCCGTTGGCGTCAAAGGCTCCCGCTCTCGCACCACCCCAGATTCTTTCCAGAGCGTTAAAACGGGTGACCAGCTTCAGACCCGGAGAAACGATAAAATCCATCCGGACTTGCAGTTTCTGAAAGTAGAAGGCTGTGCTTGGACCCCCTCCCGCTGTTCCTGATTTCATCAGATTCGTTTTATCCAGATACATTCCGGCTGCTTCAAACGATCCGCTAAATTTTACATCGACCGCAAAGGCCGATGCGCTGAAGGCCATAACCAGCCCCAGCGACAACAAAACTAACCAAAATCTCTTCATTTTTTCCTCCTTGAATTTACAAGAGTCAAAAAAATTCCGCCTTTAAAAACGGGCATTTTCTAAAGGCAACTTCATACTCGTGCACATATCCCGCGGATTTTTACGGGCTAAAACACACTTTCTGCAGGATATATTGTGCGGAAGCTAACACCGGTAAAAAAGCTTGTCAAGATTTTTTTGAAAAAAAATTAACTCTCTATATGCTGTTTTGCTCGATCAGATACAGCAACAAACATGCCAGGTTTTTCGGCTATATTTAGCAGGGCGAAGTCCGTCATCCACCGGACAATACTCCGCGAGAAATCCTTGCTTCGAAACGCGGTGAGGGATCTTAAAGATTTCTCGGCGGCGGCGCTCCTCGGGAGGAAGCACATCTCATAGGGGGAGCGCAATAAAAACCAGCTTCCCCCTTGCCGAGAATCTGAGCCCAGCAGGCGATGATTCCAACGATACAAAGGGTATGCGTTGCTCTGGCCGAAGTTTACCCGGCGGCCTGCCGCATTACACACAAAAAATCCACGGCAATACCACGCATTCATCATAGCGACAGCTACAAGAAAGAACAAAAATTTTATAGCCGTCAAGTCGCTGATTGTAATGGAAAATGATTACGACAGGCAGGATTTTAAATATTTCTTGACATCAAAGTGATATTAAGGTAGGTGAGGTCGCAAAGGATATTGTGACTTGCGGTCAAATTATGACCCCTGTTCACCAGAAATAAGGCCTGATAAAAGCACGAATTGCCTATATTAAAACGTAGCTTATGACGTTGGAAATCATAAAAACAAAAAGGGAGGTAGGTATTATTATGGCGGATGCAGAAAAGGTTCAGTTAAAGGAAGTCTATCCGGTGCCGGCGAAGGTAAAAAAGACGGCATTTATCAGCGGTAGAGCGGCTTATGACAAACTATGGAAAAGATCGATTGAAGAGCCTGAAGCTTTTTGGGGAGAAATTGCGAACGAATACGTGGAATGGTTCAAAAAATGGGATAAAGTGGAAGACTACAATTTCCACATCAAAAAAGGCCCCATCTACGTTAAATATTTCCAGGGTGGAAAGCTCAATATCTCTTACAATTGTCTGGACAAACATTTAAAAACCCGCGGCAACAAAATCGCCATCCAGTGGGAAGGCAATGAGCCCGGCGAACAAAAATCATTTACTTATAAACAGCTGCATGAGCAGGTGTGCAAATTTGCCAACGTCCTCAAGGCCAACGGCATTAAAAAAGGCGACAGGGTTTGCCTTTACATGCCGATGGTTCCGGAGCTGGCCATAGCGATGCTCGCCTGCACTAGAATCGGCGCCATTCACAGCATCGTTTTCGGCGGATTCAGCTCCGATGCGCTTAAAGACAGGATTCTTGATTCCGGCGCGAAGTTACTGGCTGTCTGCGACGGCACTTTCCGCGGCAATAAAGCCGTCCCGCAAAAAGCGAGCGCCGATGAAGCCCTGAAATCATGCCCCTCGGTGAAAACAGTCATCGTCGTCAACCGTGTCGGCGATAAAATCAAATGCGCTTGGACTGCCGGCCGCGACAAGTGGTGGCACGAGGAAATGGCCAAAGTGAACGCCCAATGTGAACCGGAACATATGGATGCGGAAGATCCGCTCTTTATTCTTTACACCTCCGGCTCCACCGGAAAACCCAAAGGCGTTATGCACACCACCGGTGGTTATCTGGTCTTCGTCGCCTACACGCACAAAATGATTTTTGATTATCATGAAGAAGATATTTTCTGGTGCACCGCCGATATCGGCTGGGTAACGGGACACAGCTACATCGTTTACGGCCCGCTGTGCAACGGCGCAACTTCGATTATGTTTGAAGGCGTTCCCAATTACCCAACCTTCAGCCGTTTCTGGCAGGTTGTGGAAAAATACAAGGTCACCATTTTCTATACTGCACCTACGGCCATCCGCGCCATCGCCAAAGAAGGCAACGATTGGGTCAAAAAAGCGAATATTTCCTCGATCCGCATTCTGGGCACGGTCGGCGAGCCGATTAACCCGGAAGCATGGAACTGGTATTACAATGTTATCGGACGCGGCGAATGCCCCATCGTGGATACCTGGTGGCAAACGGAAACCGGCGGCATTTTAATTACGCCCCTGCCCGGCGCCATCGATATCAAACCCGGAATGGCCACAGTGCCTTTCATGGGTGTATGGCCGGTGCTTGTGGATGACGAAGGCAAGGAATTTACCGAAACGGTCGCCAGCGGCGCGCTGTGCATTAAAAAACCCTGGCCCGGCATTATGCGGGGCGTCTATGGAGACCCCAAGAGATTCCAGGAAACTTACTTTGAACAGTTCCCCGGATACTACGTGGCCGGCGACGGCGCCCGCCGCGATAAAGACGGCTATTATCAGATTACTGGTCGCATTGACGATGTTATCAACGTTTCCGGCCATCGCATGGGAACCGCGGAAGTGGAAAGCGCGCTTGTTGCCCATAAGTCGGTCGCCGAAGCGGCGGTTGTCGGTTTCCCCCATGACATCAAGGGACAGGGGATTTATGCCTATGTTACCCTGAAAACCGGCGTCCAAAAATCGGAGGAATTGAAGAAGGAATTGATCGCCCACGTGCGCACGGTTATCGGGCCAATTGCCACTCCCGATAAAATTCAATGGGCGGATATGTTGCCCAAAACACGTAGCGGCAAGATCATGAGAAGAATTTTAAAAAAGGTCGCCGCCAATCTGCTGGGCGAACTGGGTGACACTAGCACTCTGGCCGATCCTACGGTCGTTGACGATATCGTAAAAAACAGAGTGTAAGCTGAAAAGCCCGATTTTCCTTCTGGGAAGGAAAATCGGGCTTTTTTATAAAGTCTTTTTATAAGGAAAAAATAAGAATGCGCCTTTTGCTAAAAAAGCTTTAGCGCAGGACAAGGAGGTTTAAAGCTGTGAACATTATTGCTTGCGTAAAACAGGTACCGGATACGGAAGCGCAGATAAAGGTGAAAGCTGACGGATCGGGCA
>JBEKMF010000069.1:0-12854 GCA_050008655.1 Smithellaceae bacterium | reverse complement strand
GGATATTTCCCTATCAGTTAAGTGTTCTCTTATTCTTTCATCCACTCCTTCATAACGGCCGCAAATAATGATTATCTGCTCTTTTTCGGCTAATTCTTTGGCGATTCCTTGGCCTAAAGTTTCCCCCTGCGGCGTCATCAACACCACCAAAGCTTTTTTTTCAGAATTTTTAACAGCTGCCAGCGCTTTTTCCACCGGCTCGACTTTCATTACCATACCACAGCCGCTACCATAAGGGGCGTCATCAGTCATCTTATGCTTATCCTCCGCCCAATCACGTATATCATGCAACAGGACTTCCACAAGACCTTTTTCCTGGGCTTTTTTTAACAGGCTAAAACTGAGGGGAGAAACTAACATCTCGGGAAAAATAGAAAGGACATCAAACCTAATCACTTTATTATAGCCCTTTTGGCACTTTTACTGTCATTATACCGCGAGGAATATCTATTTGCCGGATAACATCGGCAATCGCCGGAAGAAGTATCTCTCTTGGACCTCCTTTACAGACATAAACATCATTGCTCCCTGTGGGAAAAACCGATTCTATACGTCCCAAATGCTCTCCTTCTTCGCTAAAAACATTAAGCCCGATAATATCCTGCCAGTAATATTCATCTTCCGCTAACTCTAGAAATAATTCTTTCGGCACAAAAATCGTACAGCCGACGAAACGCTGGGCCGACTCCACATCTTGTATTCCTTCCAGTTCGATAAGTAAAAACTTACCGGATACATCGATTTTTCTGAGGTTATGGCGATTTTGTTGCCCCGCAGGATTTTCTATATAAATAAACTTAAGCCCGGCAAAATTTTTCCGCGTCTCCGCATAAGAGAATACTTTCAAACATCCGCGGAGACCTCTGGTTTTTACGATCTCCCCGATCGCCAAGAGATCCATTTTTCTTTATTCAATAATTTCTAAAACTGACCGCTTATGAATCTTGGCAGAAGCTGCGCTTAAAATTGTGCGGATAGCTTTGGCTGTTCTGCCTTGTTTTCCAATGACTTTACCTAAATCTTCTTTTGCCACACGCAATTCAATCACAGATGTTTGTTCGCCGATGACTTCAGTTACTTCAACTTTTTCCGGATTATCTACCAAAGACTGAGATATATACTTGATCAACTCTTTCATCGTCATAACCTCCACTTGTTTTGATTAATCCTTCGGCCTAATTATTTTATCAGCCACAATTCTTTTGTTCAGGCAATGCATTGTCCTACAAATATTTCTGTCATTATACGGTTACAAATAATCAAAACAAAAATCACTTCTATTTAACGGCGGCTTCTATTCCCTTCGTTTTCAGCAGGCTCGCAACTGTCGGAGTAGCTTTAGCACCTTTAGCCAACCAGTCACGAACCCGTGCTTCTTTTAGAGTAATTTCCGCCGGATTTTTTTTGGGATCGTAATTGCCTAAAATTTCTAAAAACCTTCCATCTCTGGGGAAATCAGTATCCGCCGCCACAATACGATAAAACGGTTTGCTTTTCGCCCCCATACGAGTTAATCTAATTTTAACCGCCATTGATTTTAAGTAAAACCTCCTTAAATAATAATTTTATATAGTTATAGTTACTTACCATAGTTTTAGCTATTTTAAAAGGGGAAATTCCTCGTTAAAGATTCCCAGGAATTGTTTTGATTAAATCCGGACATCATTTTCTTAATTTCTTCGTAATTCTTTAACAAACGGTTGACGTCCTGAACCGTCGTACCGCTGCCTAACGCTATCCTTTTTCTTCTTCGTCCGTCGATAATCCGGTAACTGCAGCGCTCTTTCGGCGTCATGGAATCTATAATCGCCGTCATTTTTATAAGGTCCTTATCATCAGGTTGAATTTCTTTTAGAGCTTTTATTTTTCCTAAACCGGGAACCATACCTAAAATATCTTTAACCGATCCCATTTTTTTAATTTGTCTTAATTGATCACGGAAATCCTCCAGGCTAAATTCTATTTTTCTTATTTTCTTTTCCAGTTTACGTGCTTCTTTTTCATCGATAGAGGCTTTAACTTTTTCCACCAATGTCAGGATATCTCCCCTGCCTAGAATGCGCGAAGCCATTCTTTCCGGATGAAAAACCTCCAAGGCATCGATTTTTTCTCCAACACCGACAAATTTTATGGGTTTTCCGATAACCGTCATCAGTGACAGTGCGGCACCGCCGTGTGCGTCACCATCCATTTTGGTCATAATAACTCCGTCAATGCCGATGAGTTCATTGAATTTTGTGCCGACATTGACGGCATCTTGACCCGTCATGGCATCAGCAACATAAATGATTTCCGCTGGATTGATTTTATCCTTAATGTTTTTTAGTTCTTCCATCAGTAAACCGTCAATATGCAATCTTCCGGCTGTATCAATAATTACTACGTCACAGCCTTCTTTCCTGGCTTTCTCCATTGCCTGGGCACAAATTTCGACGGGGTCTTTTAGTATGCTGCTGGCTTCAAAAACACCGGCATTTATCCTTTTTCCCAATACACTAAGCTGCTCCATAGCCGCCGGACGGTAAATATCGGCCGAAACAAAATAAACTTTCTTTTGCTCACCCGATAATAAACGCGCCAGTTTTACGGCTGTCGTTGTCTTGCCGCAGCCTTGTAAACCAACAAGCATAATGGCCGACGGAACACGATCACCAAATTTAATATTAGCGCTGGCCCCACCCATTAAATTAACGAGCCGATCATAAACGATTTTTACGACCTGCTGGCCGGGAGTGATGCTATTCAATACTTCTTTACCTATTGCCCGGACACGGATATCTTCTACAAAATCCTTAACCACCTTGAAATTTACATCAGCTTCCAGAAGCACCATGCGTATTTCTTTGAGCGCGGCGTTTATGTCTTCCTCGTTTAAAATTCCGCGCCCCTTTAACTTCTGGAAAATATTTTCCAATTTTCCCGATAGATTTTCAAACATAATCAAGTAATTGGCTGCTTTTCAGTTTTTCCTCACGTTACTATCAATATTCCTGACGATACAATTTGTTCCCGTTTTTTTGGAAATTTTTACAGCCGCCGCCTGAGCCTGCGTTTTACTTTCAAAGCCGGAAATAACAACGCGATACCATATTCCCTTCCCTTTTATATCTGTCGGAACTATCAGCGCTTCAAATCCTAATGCCGCTATTTTCTTATTTAACTGATAAGCCTTAGCCTTTTCTCTCAAAGACGCCACCTGAATTATGAATTTTTGTTTATTCGCAGGGGCAAACGCCGGAGCTTCTTTTGTTTTAGACTTGCTGTCGTCTTTAGCTGCTTCTTTAATCGCTGTTGATTTTTTTTGCGTCTCTATATTTGCACCGACATTCGCGTTTTCCTCATTACCTTTTGCCAAGGAAGCAGCTGTATGCGGCGACTGAGGCTCTATACTATCCTTCTTTGTTGTAACAGGTTGTTCTTTTGCCAGGCCTTTTTTACTGGTTAAATTATTGTAATATGTGAGGTCAATATTTTCTTCATCTTTAGAGTCTTCTTCAGGAGTTGGAATTTCTGCCGAACGCCAGATAAACGCTAATACCTTCCGGGGCAGTGCGGCAATTTTCTCGGGATAAGTATCGATATTTTTCCCTACATTAACTCCCAATAAAAAAGCAAAACATATAAGGGCAGCCATTCCGGTAATAACAATAATTAATCCCAGTTTTTTCAGTCTCAATTCAAAGTTTTTTATATTTCCCGAAGCCATTTTTTTTACCTGCTAATGTCATTTTCCTGTTTTTAGGGTAATTACAAAAAAATATTATTTAAACTTTAGGCAATTTTTTTTACATCTTTTCCGGTGCGCTCACACCCAATATTTTTAGCGCGTTGCGCAAAACAATACCAATTGTTTTTACCAATAATAGCCGGGCGGCAGTCAACATATCATTTTCGGAAAGTACTTTATTTTTATTATAGTAGCTATGGAAAACTCCAGCCAGTTCATTTAAATAAAAAGTTATCCGGTGCGGCTCCAGAGTTTTTGCCGCGCCCTCGATGATTTCCGGAAAGCGAGCCATCAATTTGATCAAAACTTTTTCATCGGGCTCATTCAATAAAGCCGTTTCGATATCCGCGTAACGAGGCAGAGAAATGCCGCGCTCCCGCGCCATATTTGAAATAGAACAAATCCGGGCATGGGCGTATTGCACATAATAAACAGGATTTTCGCTCACTTGTCTTTTAGCCAGTTCCAGATCAAAATCTAAATGGCTGTCGGAACGTCTCATGAGAAAATTATAACGCGCCGCGTCTTTGCCCACTTCATCGAGCACTTCCCGTAAAGTCACAAATTCACCGGATCGTGTGGACATGGCCACAGGAACTCCCCCGCGCAGTAGATTTACTAATTGCACCAATATTATTTTTAATGCTTCTTTATCGTGGCCCAGAGCCTGTATACCGGCCCAGAGGCGTTGCATATATCCATGATGGTCGGCACCCCAGATATCGATAATTGTCTCAAAGCCGCGAGAAAATTTATTTTGATGATAAGCAATATCGGCGGCAAAATAAGTAGGTTCACCATTTTTACGGACAACAACCCGGTTTTTTTCGTCACCATAACCAGATGTCCCGGCCCATTTGGCTCCCCCATCGATAAAGACAAACCCCTTGTTTTGCAATTCATCTAAAAGTTTAGTCACTCCATTATTTTTATACAATTCTTTTTCGCTGAAATAGTTGTCAAAAGTTACGCCAAAATCCCGCAAATCGTCTTTTATTCCACTCAGAATGATCTGACCGGCAATTTGGGTAAAATACTTGATCGTATCTTCTTCATTGAAGGTTAAATATTTGTTTCCTTCTTTTTTAAGAATTTTACCGGCAATATTTTTGATATAATCTCCGCGGTAGCAGGTTTCGGGAAATTCAATTTTTTCACCTAATAGTTCGCGGTACCGCAACAATACTGATTTGCCCAGATTATTCATCTGGTTTCCGGCATCATTGATATAATATTCTTTAGATACTTTATAGCCGGCCGCGGTCAGTAAATTTGTAATTACGTCGCCTACAACCGCGCCGCGGGCATGACCGATATGCAAAGGCCCCGTTGGATTAGCGCTGACAAATTCTACCTGAACCTTCTTGCCGCCACCTCTGCCTATTAGGCCATATTTTTCTTTTTGCTTTTCGATATCGAGGAGAGACTTTCGCCAAACATCGTCTTTAATAAAAAAATTAAGGAAACCGGGTCCGGCTATTTGAGTTTTCTCGATGATTTTTTCGGCATCAATTAAATTCGCCTGGATAATTTCGGCTATTTTCCGCGGATTTTCCCGGATTTGCGACGCCACAATCAGGGCAGCATTGGTGGCGTAATCGCCGTGATCATGATTTGCCGGTACTTCCACTTCAATATAGGGTAAATCAATCGCACCAAGTAATTTTTCCTTTACGCAGGAATTTACGGCTTTTTCGATAAGTGCGATAATTTTATTCTTCATTAACAAGTTTCACCCTTTTCCATAAAAAAATGGCAAGCAGCTTTAAATATCATTTGCCGCTTGCCACTGCAAGTTGAACTATTATTTTTTTTGTCAGGCCTGCTGATCTTTTTCAACCGCCGCGTCGATATCCTGATCTTTAATAGACAGATCGCGGGAATAATCCGGACAATGAACATAACCGGATGCATCTGTAGAAACACTGAATCTTTTCTGGCAACCGCCACGCCAGGCGCAAATCGCGCAATATTTTTTTTCTGAACCCATGAGAAAATCCTTTGTCGGCTTTAATCAAAATCAAGCAAAAATAAGGGGAAGCTTTATAAGCTCAATTTTGCGCAAAAGCGTACAAAGATATCAGCGCCATGTCAAGAAATTTTGTTTCCTGCCCCTTCTTATAACTTCTTTTAAATCAAACCTTTACTGCAGACGTAAATCATGCCAGTACCAAAGCCATCCCTTAGGCGGAATAGTAGGACAGGGGCTTACCAGACACGGCTGTTGTTGCCAGTTGTTTGGCAGGGTTAGACTTTTTGTAGCAGAACCGCCACCGCTGCTGCCGGACTGACTGGTAGAGGCATAAATACTGATCAGACTTGTAGGACTAGGACCTATGGAAACTATCGGCGCGGACGGTATTCCAGCACCGATATCTTCCGATCGATTATTGTTGTTGAAGAGTCCCGCACCGGTTAAATAATTAATTAAATAGAAGTTTGCATCCCCGCTCTGGTCACAAGGATCGGACGCACTTCCCGGTACATAGGTGGTAAACATAACAGCTCCTTCAAAAACAGTTGTTTCCCCCAGCACCTTTTCTCCTGGTGTTGTTAAGTTTATAACCCAGCCGCTATAATTATTCGTATCAGTAGTATAGTTGAAAGTACCGCTGGTTATATTCTTTAAATTAGCTAAAGTAATCGGGGTTGTGCTTGTTCGATTTTTATCGATAAGCGCAAAGAACTTATCCGTTGTTCCATTAGTGGGAGCAAACGTGGGGTCGGTCTCATTCCCCGTCCCAAAATAAACCAATAAATTGCCATTCGGATCCGTGGCCACAGAATTCATGTGAAAAATCTGGCCTCCCGTGCCTTGCGCATCGAAGAACTTCCCGCCAGCCCAATTGGACGTTCCGCAGGACACATCCGTTTTCAGGCAGAAGGTAAAGCGCCAGACATTGCCTCCCAAATCTCCAATATACACCGTATCTACAAAGCCATCATCGTCGAAATCAACAAGCGCGGGATTGGCAACAAGATCGTAGGCCATTGCGCTATTACTTTTGTTATGGGTATAACTCCATAAAACATCGCCAGTCATCAAATCAATAACATAGAAACCCTTACCCCTGGTGTCGCAGGTCGTCCCCGTACAATTATTCCCCGAATAACCACCGCCGATCATACCGACCCATTTCTCGTTGCCATTGATGTTAACGCGGCCCATTATCATTTTACTCCAGGGCTGCGCCAAGTGTTTAGCGTCATCACTGGAGAGTGCGGTATGACTGCCTATCCTCCATTTAAACACGGGATTGAAGGTGTCCGCGGTCACATCAAAAGCATAGTAGCCGCAGTAATTAGGATAATAGACCGGTGTGTGTGTCGTGTTTGCATATAATGAGTAAAAACTGGAATCGCAGTTTGCCGATTGACTCCATAAAGTTGAGTTGCCGCCGCGGCCTTCAGCGGCGACCATTAACGTGTTCCACTCGCTGGGAGATTTATTTTTTCCAGTACCTGTTCCCATCCAGACTTCACTGTAGGATGTATAACCGTCCATAAAATACTGGTGACCAAGCGCAGACGTACCATAGGCGGTCGGATGGGCGGGGTGGGCAATCAACTGCAACTCGGACAGAAAATTCGGCGGGATAAGACTCCAGACCTCGTTGCCGGTGGTTGTCTGAAAGGCATGCAGCTGACCGTCATCGGCCCCGATCACCATGATTCTTTTTCCGTTTGATGAGTCCCTCGTGTGAGCTGCCCGAAACAGATCGAAGGCCTTACACGTCTGGGCCGAATTGGCTTGATTGGGACAGGTATATTGCGATTGATCAACACTATCAAAATAATAAAGAGACGGGGTCCCGATAGTCACGGGGAAGCTGTGGAAAATATCGCCCAGCTTCCAGTTGGTCACATCCGGTGAAGTTTCTCCATTAAGAATAAAGTTTACAATCATATCCCTTGTGGCAGTGTCCGTACTGCCCGCAGCTATTACGTCTGCCGGTAAAATGTTAGTCGTATTAAAAGCAGTTTTCGCACCTCCCTTGAAAGTAAATATATTTCTGCTGCTGTTGTTAACCAATTGTGAGCCGGCATCCCATAGGGCTGAACTGGCAATGGTCCCGTCCGCATTAATGTTATATTTTTTTAAATGGCCGATCCAGAAAGGATCATTATTTACCGGCCGAAAAGACGCTTCATAGAGAAAGTTTTCATCCTGTGTCCTTACCGCCTGAACCGAGGCCTGAGAAAATGTATAAACCGATTCGGCAATTGTATTGATTGCCGAGGCCAGGGCCTGCTTCATCGACGCGGTATCGGTGGCCAGAAAAGCATACCCGGAAAGGTTGATATAACCCGGATCATTGTATTTCGCCTCAAAACGGTTCGTAGAAGTGCCGCAATCGGACGTCGTTATCGTATTTCCTGCTGTTTCCGTAAAGCAACTGGTAACGCCGGTCGGATAGCACGCAGTTGCGTTTGTTGCCAAATTGCAGCAGGCTGTGGAAACAGCCGGGGTGGCCGTACAGCCCAAAGGAAGATTATAGCCTGTTGTTGCTCCGGAGTTGGCCACCAGAGGATTGTCGGTCCCGCCATAATAAGCCATCCAGTTAAGCGTGTTTTGCAAATATAGCGGCATGGTGGAGCCAAAACCGATGACAAACACCTTATAACCAGCATCGGCTAATTGTTTTGTCGCCGCTACCGTTTCTCGGCGGAGTTTATACATGTCCCCCTGGCAGTCGCTTCCATTACCATTACAGGCATAAGTATCCGACCCATCAGTAACGACAATAACAAATTTTTGCCGGCAGGCTTTGGCAGTATCCTGGCTCTTGTTATAATCCAGATATGCTTTGGCTTCTTTCAGCGCTGAAGCCAGAGGAGTACCGCCCGTAGCGCTTGTACCCACAATGCATTCACCGCTGCCGCTGCAGGAAGTGACGGTGGAAGCACAGCTTGTTGTGGAGCCGCAGTAAATCTGGCTATAGGCCGAACCGAGGCCGCGGATCAATTTATTACATCCCGAAGCATAATCACCGCCGGTATCGTCGTCGCTGCAATTAAGGAAGCGCATATAACCCATTCTCACATTCAGGCCGTTCGAATCATTAATATCAACAGTGTTGTTAGCATTGTAATCCAGAATACTTAAGATTGCTCTTTTCAAAATGGCCTGCTTACTGCAGTTAACTGTGTGGCCTGTACCGGAGTTGGAGTAAAAAGGTCCGGCGCAACCGCCAGCTCCATAGATATTATCGCCGCCGGCTGGATTTTGCGCCATACTGCCGGAAAAATCGAGCAGCAGTAGCGCGTCAGGAGCAACGGAGGTGAAAGAGGCCTGTTCATCGCAGGGCGGGTCTATGCCGTTCTCACAGGTTGTCTGAGCCAAGGCATTGTTCCATATCGCCAGATTGAGGCTAATTATCAAAGCCAGCAAACATTTCTTCTTATTCATTCTATCCTCCCTTTTTCAGAAAAAAAATTATTTTTATTGCAGTCCCCATGAATGTACTCCACATCAATTAAGGGGATTTTGGATTTGGATCCATAATTCCTATTTGTAAGTTCACCTGGCCGTTTAATATCTTATCAAAGCCGGTGACGTGAGCATCGTAGATAAAATATTTCCAGTCACAGGGCAGCTGGCGGCAACATGTCTGGCAACGTATAGCATCAGTCTGATGCAGGCCCGTAACATTAAAAGAAGCATTTGTGGAACCCTGAACAGCCGTATTCGGTATATCGGCAAGATTATTAGGATCGAACGTTGCCGACAAAGTCTGCACTCCCGCCTCCGCGGCCGAAAGAGCATTGCCTTCACTCACCGATCTGGCGGTAGAGCTTATATCCTGAGACGCTGTGGTCAAGGCATAAACCCCTATGGCCATCAAAATCATTATCGCAATAAGGGCCGCCACCAAAACGAAACCGTCCTCTGAATTTCTTTTTTTCCCTGTTCTTTTATAAACCCTACACATGTTCCCTCCCGCTAATGCCCTGGCCCTTAAATTATTGCTTTCCCAACATTTTCTACCGCGTTATTTTGTATAACTGGCCACCGCATGATTTTTCACCAAAACATCGGTCGAATAAATCATTCTTTTGGGTGCTCCCGTATTAAGATCATTAGCTTCCGTATCCGCGACTATTGTTATGGTAATTCTCCTGATTGATGGAATTACCACCGGGTTTAATAAATTGCCCCGACCATCGAAGTACTGAAATAACGGCACATTAGCCTGGGCATTATGGACTAAAGTGCCGCTACCTACGCCACCTAGAAGAACTTGATTCCCCCCGGGAAAAGTGTTCGCCCTCGTGATAGTATTAACGCCATTGTATCCATAAAAAACCGCTTCATTGGTCCCATCGATAATACCGTTATTATTTAAATCCATTTCCACTAAAATCTGATTGGTACTTGCCAGTTGAATTCCATAGAAATTATTATTAACGACACCAATTAACGAAGCATTTCCGTTTGCGTCAACCGCAACACCTTGCCAAATAAGTCTGGTACGCAGACTGTTATAAGAGGCGTTACGGATGTCCATCGCCATCATATCTAAAACAAACCTTGCATCCTGCTGAGTTAAAGTTTTTTTGCCCACCGCCGAGGAAGTGCGCTGCGCCATCACCACCGCCGCGTAAACAGCAGCCATGATAATCATGCTGATGCCCATATAAATTATCAGTTCCAGAATAGTCCAACCATTTTTCTTCATTTTCGGAAAACCTCACTGCCACCCTTGTTGTTGAGTGACAATCCTGTTGTGAGTTACGCCCTTGGTAGTTCCCGGCCAGGTAACTTGAACTGTTACCAGCCAGAAGTTTGGGGCTGTAAACACTGTGCTTGTAGTGACTCTGTATGTAATATTTTGGACGGTAAGTGGCGAATTGGTAAGATTTGCTGGAATAACCGCGCCGGGGCTCATGATGACCGCCTCGAGATCGGCCGCCTGGGCCTGCGCAATTGCCACTGCTCTTCCCCGATAATCCGAGCCGGCTGACGTATGAAGGGCAAGCGGTTGCATCGCCCCCAGGGCGACTATGGCCACCGAAGTCACGCATATTGCGATCATGGCCTCAACAAGGCTGATGCCTTTTTTATTGCGGAGTGTATTGAACATTTATCCTGCCTACTATGTTTGCAGTAATAACAACTGTTGATCCTCGACCATTGGTTAATGTAATTGTCCTATCTGCCCCTAATGTCTCTGAAATAGTCCCTCTTTGCTGAAACGTCATTGTATTTAGGGGGAAAGTCTGAACAAACGTTATATCCGGAGAGAAATTAGTTACTTTTTTTGTGAATGTAAGTGCTGGATAAGGAAGTATATCAGAAGGAACTGTATAAGAATAAGTTGTATTATTCAAAAATTGGAGAGTATAAGGCAAAGGCACAGTAGTTGGTCCCCCTGCCATCGCTCTTTGCCGGATAATTTTAATATCGCCGGCTAATTCCCGGGCCGCGGACTGCAGGGCATTATTACGCGTGTATCTGTTAAATTGCGGAATGATAAGAGCGGTAAGAATCGCTATGATGCTTATGACAATCGTCAATTCGAGTAAGCTCATCCCTTTTGCTTTATTGATCTTCACCGCTGCCCCCAACTCCAGCTAAAAAATTATCCATTTGTTATAACGGCAAATCATATGCCCTAATGAAACTAACTTTTTGTCCTCATTAACGTTGCAGCAATCTCATTAATATCATTTTTAATAACAATATCATTATCTTATATTATTAAGTCCGGTCAATTATTTCCTTCTCATCAATTTAATATCCCAAAATAAGCAAACTCATGAAGGCTTCCCCCCAGAAAAGATAGGCAACTGCCGCCGCCGATAAGAACGGTCCAAAAGGAACAGCATATTTCATGTCCTGCTTTTTAATAATCATCGCCGCAATACCAGCTATTGCCCCGGAGAAAGAACTAAATAATAGAATAAATATCAACGATTTCCATCCCAAAAATCCGCCGATCATGGCCAAAAGTTTAATATCTCCTCCGCCCATTCCTTCCCGTTTGGATATAAGTTCATAAACAAAGGCGATGGCAAAAAGCACCCCGCCGCCGACGGCAAGGCCGATTAAAGCTTCCAGCCAGTCAACTTTCATGACAAAAACAGCCAAAAGGAAAAAAACAGGTATTCCCGGTATGGTCAAAATATCGGGAATGATTTGATGATCCAAATCAATAAACGCAATAACAATCAGGACTGCCGTAAAAATAAACAAGATTAAAAACCTTAAGGTTAGCCCAAATTTTAAAAACAGCAACAAGGAAAGCACCGCAGTGATTAATTCCACGAGCGGATAACGCCAGGAAATTTTTGCGCCGCAGTCGCGGCATTTTCCTTTCAAAATAATAAAGCTGACGAGCGGAATATTATCAAAAAAACGGATAGGATGTTGACAATGCGGACAGCGCGACAGCGGTTTTATAATTGATTCCTGTGCCGGAAGGCGAAAAATACAAACGTTTAAAAAACTGCCGACGGCAGCTCCGAAAATAAAGGCGAAGAAATTAACTAACATTAATTTGCTTCCAATCAAATTTTAATTAGTTATGTATCTGGGATGGGGATATAGAATTGCTGTACTTCCCTAGAAGTTACCCGGCAGTTCTGCCACCCTATCCCTATAAATTCACAAGACTTAGGTCAGTAACTTTGCGTCCCGTCTTTTCAAACGGTTTGCCCTTTCCAGAATTACGCATAAATTATATAATATTTGTCGTCAAAGTCAAGAATAATTATTAAGACAATCCCGTAATTAAATGAATGATATCAGGTATTTTACAAAATCGCCATCGAACAAGCATTGCTTTCAGCCCTAAATCAAAGAAATATAGCCTTACCGGCCAACGTTTATTTTACAAATAGTTGAATTTAGCCGTCCTTTCTCTCCCAAGCGTAGGGTATTTCACAGCCGTGAGCGGGTAGGCGAAATTCATCCGGTTCATTGTATTTATAAACATCCGACGGTACATTTATTACAATCGCTTCCTCTTGCGAAATGCATTTAAAACCGTGATAAACGAGATGAGGTATATGCACTAAAACAGAGTTATGAACCCCGGCGAATATTTCATTGATTTGGCCAAAAGTAGCTGATTCTTTGCGGCTATCGTACAGAACTATTTTCATCATTCCCTTGACTACAGCC
>JBEKMF010000068.1:0-13103 GCA_050008655.1 Smithellaceae bacterium | reverse complement strand
CTTTGTGATGATGAACAGATATCCTTACATAAGCGGTCATTTGATGATTATTCCTCATCGGCACATTGGGAAATATGAAGAGCTATCGCAGGTAGAAAGAAAAGAAATATTTAATCTTCTGGAAACTTCATTTAGGGCGCTTAGAGAAGCGATGAATCCGGCCGGATTCAACGTCGGCCTGAACATAGGCAAGGCAGCCGGAGCCGGTATCGAGGAACATATTCACCTTCATGTAATTCCGCGTTGGGAAGGGGATACTAATTTTATGAGTGTGGTTGGCAATGTGCGTGTAATCCCGGAGGATGTGGCTACGACAGCGGCTAATCTTGCTCCTCTCTTTAAAAAATATCATCAGGAGGTATGATGCGATGAAAGTAATTTATTTAATTTTAACTTTAATATTTATTATTTTTAGCGTGACTTTTTCCCAAATGAATTCGGTGTCGGTGCGTCTGCAATATTATTTTTTGCAAACTAAATATTTAGATGTGGTTGTGCCGGCTTATATGCTGATTTTCGGCTCTCTTCTTGCCGGAGTAATAATTACGAGTTTATGGGGTATAGTAGAGCGTTTTCGTCTGAACCGGACGATTAGCCGTTTGAACAGGACTATTCGTGATTTGCGCAAGGAACTCCGTGTCAACGAACCGCCGCCGATCGTTGATGAACCCAAAAAACAATAATAATTTTTTCGGGTAATGTTGGACAGTCCCCAATTCATTGCTGATGCCACCCTGGGAAAACTGGCTAAATGGTTGCGGCTTTTAGGTTACGATACCGTAGTTTTTTCCAAAGAAGCCGGAAGGGAAATGCTGCGTTTAGCCGCTGCCGAAGGGAGAATTGTGCTTACAAAGAGAATAGATATGTTGGAGCGTCAGTTTTCCGGATGTTTATATTTGGTTAAAGGCAATGACATCGGCCATCAACTAAATGATATCATCGATAAATTTTCTCTGAAGATAGACAAGCAAAAGATGTTTACAATATGTCTCAGATGTAACAAAAAACTTCATCATGTTCCTGCTGAAAAAGTACGCAATTTAGTGCCTGCATATGTCTTTGAAAATTGCACCCAGTACAATCAATGTCCTTCCTGTCACAATGTTTATTGGATGGGGACACATCAGCGCAATGCTTTGCAGTTCATGGGAAAACACCTCGAGGTATTTCGTGGCGAGGTTTTAAGAAATCCTTGATGATCTATGAAAGTTACCGGCAAATTTTGTGGCACAAAATGATATTAGGCGGGGCTGCCGCATTCGGCTGCGTCTCCCTTAATTTTTTCAATCGCATGTTTTAACGCCGGTAAAATTACGGCCAGATTTTCTTTGGCTCCTTTCGGGCTTCCGGGGAGATTAACGACCAGACAGCGTCCACGGATTCCCGCTATAGCACGGGAAATCATGGCATAGGGCGTGACATTCATACTTTGGTGGCGCATAGCTTCGGCCATGCCGGGGATTTGTTTTTCGATTACTTCCAATGTTGCGTCAGGAGTCACATCGCGCGGACTGACGCCAGTGCCGCCGGTGGTTAAAATCAAATCAAGTTTTTCTTTATCAGCGAATTTTATTATTGCATCTTTTATTTCACTTTTTTCATCTGGAATGATGAGAGATTTACAAACCTCGAGTTCCTCGTCCGCCAGCATGGCGGCAAGAGCAGGACCGCTTGAATCTTCACGGATACCCTGGGAACTGCGGTCGCTTACCGTTATGATTCCGGCGCGGATCATGATTTTATTCTTCTTTTTCTTTTTTCGACTCGGCAATAATTTTTTCCGCGATATACGCGGGAACTTCCTCATAATGGGAATGAGTATAAGTGAAATTACCCCTGCCGCTGGTCATGGAACGCAAATCAGGCGCGTATTTTAAAATTTCCGCCAGAGGCACCTGACCTTTAATTACCTGGTTGGAGCCATTGGCATCCATGCCCTGAACGCGGCCGCGCCTGCTGTTTAAGTCGCCGATCACGTCGCCCATGTACTCTTCCGGAATTTCTATATCGATGTTCACTATTGGTTCCAGAAGGATAGGCTGACATTGCAGGACACCTTTTTGAAAGGCCATGGAGCCGGCAATTTTAAAAGCCATTTCCGATGAATCGACTGTATGGTAAGAACCGTCCACGAGAGATATTTTGAAATCAACAACCGGATAGCCGGCAATAACGCCTTTCGCGGCTGCTTCCACAATGCCTTTCTCCACAGCCGGGCGATATTGACCCGGAATAACGCCGCCCACAATTTTATCGGCAAATTCAAACCCTCCGCCACGCGGCAGCGGTTCAATATCTATCCAGCAATCGCCGAACTGACCGCGGCCGCCGGATTGCTTTTTGTATTTGCCCTGAATATTGGTTTTTCCTTTAATCGTTTCTTTGTAGGGAACTTTAGGCGTGTTCAAGTTGACTTCAACGCCGAATTTTCTTTTCATCTTTTCGATGTTGACCTCTATGTGCACCTGTCCCATGCCGGAAAGAATCATTTCTTTGGTTTGTACATTACGGGAAAAGACGATTGTCGGATCCTCTTCCGTGAGCCGGTGGATGGATGAAGCGATTTTGTCTTCATCGCCTCTTGATTTCGGTTCGATGGCAAAAGACATAATCGGCGGTGGCACAACGACTTTTTCAAAAATAATTGGAGATTTTTCAGTGCACAAAGTATCGCCCGTTACCGTTTCTTTTAATTTGGCCACACCGGCAATATCTCCGGGGATGAGAACTTCCGCCTGTTTTTGATTTTTACCCTCCAGGAAAAAGATGTGCCCGAATTTTTCCGTTATTTTTTTTGTGGAGTTATAAATGCTGGAGTCAGGCGTAAGTTCACCGGAATAAACACGGAATAAAGTCAGTCTGCCGGCGTAAGGATCAGCAATTGTTTTGAATACTATCGCCGAAAAAGGAACGTCTTCTAAAGGCTTTCTTTCTTCAATATTGTCTGTTCCCGGCTTTTTACCTTTTACGGCGCCACGATCAATCGGGGAAGCAAAAGAGCCGACAATTAAATCCATCAGCAAGGTGACGCCAATACCTTTTATTGCTGATCCGCAGACAACCGGAATCAGACTGCCCGATGTGACACCCTTTTTCAATCCTCCTTTTAACTCTTCCAAGGAAAGCTCTCCCGCTTCCAAATATTTATTCATCAGTTCGTCATCAGCTTCGGCAATATCTTCCACCATTGTTCCGCGTAATTTTTTTGCTTCCTCCATCATTTCCGCTGGAATATCCACGGCTTTACCTATCCCTTTGTTATCGCTGAATACATAAGCTTTAAAGCCAATTAAATCAATAATGCCATTGAATTTATCTTCAGCACCGATAGGCAGGCAAACCGGGGTTGCTTTTTTGGTGAATTTACTTTTAATGCTTTCGAGCGCTTTGGTAAAGTCGGCGCGTTCACGATCCATTCTGTTGATGAAAATTATACGGGGCAGTTTGAATTCATCGGCTAATTCCCAAACTTTTTGTGTTTGAAATTCGACGCCGCCGACAGCGTCAATGATAATGACCGCATTTTCAACAACACTCATTGAACATTTTATGTCATAGGCAAAATTGGAATCTCCCGGCGTGTCAATAATGTTGATTTTATATTTTTCCCATTCGATAAAATTTGCCGCTGAACTAATCGATACGCGCCGTTTTTGCTCTTCCGGCTCAAAGTCCATGGAAGATGTTGAATCATCGACTCTTCCTAATCGCTCGTTTTTTCCGGAAACAAATAAGAAAGATTCGCATAGGGAGGTTTTACCCGTTCCGCCGTGTCCGACTACTGCTAAATTCCTCAGGGATTTGGATTCGTACTTTGCCATGAAAGCTCCTTTCAATATCTCCGTGCTGTCTTAAAAAAAGCAATTTCATTAGAATGCGCGCTTGTTTAGCTTATCTGGTAAGTAAAATCAAGACAATTTTCGTTTTTAAGCTTGGCAATCATTGTCGCCTGGAATGCCCGATTAGCTTAATATTGCAGTAAAAAGTGTTCATCTGATGCGGAGATTTTTTTCGCCAAGACGCATGGGGTAAAATACGGATAAGAAGCAAAGAAAAATAGCCAGACCAAAGGAAACAATCAGCCATGTTATCGGTAGTAAGGAAAGCTGCTTTCCGTGGATATCAGCCATAAACGTATAATACACGGGACCGGCTTCCAGCGTTATGACCAGCGCAATTAAAAAAAAGCAGAGAATCATTAAAATAAGACCGCCAAAGCTAGTCACCACCTGTGCCGGATTTTCCGATTTGAAATCCGGATAAACAGCGCCTAATCCCACAGCCAAAGCGACTATTGCGGGAACAAGAAAAAACATTGTGACAGCCGAGAGAATCATCATGAATAGAGAAACTTGCAGGAGCAGGTTGGAAACAATTATCAGAATTTCAGCGATGATTAGCAGAGGTACATAGTACAAAAAAAACTTAACCCACAGAAACCTTTTTATTGATACCGGAGCCGCCTGAATAATCCAGAAGGCATTCCCTTCCATGCTCACTGCCGGAAAAACAAAGCGGGCAGAAAGGGCCGAAAGCACAAAAGCCGATAGCCCCATGTTTAAGAAAGAAAATAGGTTTTGCAGATAAATCGTTTTAATCGGTGATTTGTCCAAGGGCAAAACGGAAAAATTATAAAGATAAATTGCGATTAATGCGGCCATCAGAAATAATTGTGGCCATTGTGTCGAATCGCGAAAGAATATTCTGATTTCTTTAACGGCAAAAGCTTTTGATTCGCGCGGGAGAAAATTTAATAAACTTTCCCAGCTCAGGCCTTTATATCTTAAAGGCTTAAATAGGCGTGGCGATGTTGTTTGCGATTTGGAAAAACCCATAAAGTACGTAGCCCGGGCAATGACATTGCCGATGAAAATAAGCATGAAAGCACAACTTCCGGTAAGAGCGATATTAAACAGGGAACTATTTATTTCACCTCGAAGAGCGGCTTTAACGGCATCGGTAATCCAGGTTGTAGGCAGAAAAGGAGAGTTGGGTGTTTGCAGGGAATTCAAATAAAGCACAACGGAAGCAAAACTATCCGGATTGACCAGTTGTTCCGGCCGCATTAAGCGCATAACTAAAACGAGGATCAAAACCAGGAAAACACCAAGAATAATCAGGATTGTCCTGATTCTGCCGGCAGGCAATATTGTAGCCCCAAACAAAACTATAATGCCGCTTAAAGCCGAAGCTATCAAGCACATAAAAATTATCGCCGATAAAACAATCGTATAAAAAATGATATCTGCTTTGTATATGAGGCCGTAAGATAAAAATGCGGGAAGACTGAAAGCAACGACCATCCAAGAACTGTCCAATGTACTTATAAGCCAACGGGAAAAGAATATATCTTTGGATGAAACCGGCAAAGAGTGTAAAAGCTGTAAATCCTGGCTTAAATATAGATGGGAAAGGCAATTAATGATATTGCTGAACAGCAAAAGTACAAAAAAAGTCATGATGATCATCGAGAGAAGTTTCATTGCCAGTATGTCGCCGAAGTCCTGCACGCTTTGAAAATAATATAAAACTCGGTAGAGAATCATGAAAGTGCCCGCCCAAAAAACAATGCCAACCGTACCGAACATAAAAATACGCATCCAGTGATTTCTTTTATTATCGGTGCGCAAGTTATTGATTGTGGAAAATACTCGCGGTTTTAATAAGGAAAGAATTGTATTCATAAAAAGGCATTTTCCTTAATTATAGTTAAGAAAACTTCTTCAAGCCTGGCTTCGCCAAGTTTGGAAATATGTTTTAATTCATCAACGGAACCTTCCGCCAACAAAGTGCCCCTGTGAATTACACCGATGCGATGACATAAATCTTCAGCTACGCTCAAGGTATGAGTGGATATAAAAATAGTTGTTTGCTTTTGGGCTAATTCTTTAAAAATATCCTTCACCATGCGCACGGCGGCGGGGTCAAGGCCGACCATTGGTTCATCGATTATCAGTATTTTCGGATCATGCAGCAGAGCGGAGGCAATGATGAGCCTTTGTTTCATGCCGTGGGAGTAAGCTTCAATTATTTCATCGGCCCAATCCCAGAGAGCAAACTGACGCAGCAGTTGTTCGGCTTTTTGCAGGAATTCGGCGCGATCGACTTCATACAAATCGGCTGAAAAACGGAGGAATTCCATACCGGTAAGCTTTTCATAAAGAAAAGACCTGTCAGGGATAAAACCAATAATTTTTTTTACCGCTATTGGGCTTTGGGCTAGATCCATTCCGCCGATGATAATATTGCCGGAAGTAGGTGCGAGTATACCACCCATCATACGAATGGTCGTGGTTTTGCCGGCTCCGTTCGGGCCAATAAAACCATAAATTTCGCCGGCAGTAACATGCAAGCATAACTTATTTACGGCTATTGTGGCGCCGTAATGCTTGGTCAGTTCATTTAAGGTAATCATTCTTCTTGTTCTAATGCCTCCAGTTTTATTTTGCCCAGTACACCCATTAAGTCCAATTGTTCGTTTCCCTCACCCCGGACAAGCCGGATATGGGTTACATCGGCGGGGAATTGATTGAAAACAGCATCAGCGGTTATCCACCGGCCTAAGTAAATAATGTTCCAGGCATGATAGTAAAACCGCTCGCGCTGGTAAACCAAGCCCGTCTCTATTTGTGCCGGAATTCCGGCGGCGCGAAGCATTGCCGTAGTCAATACAGCATGCTCGTTACAATCGCCGACTCTATTCTTCAAGACTTCCAAGGCGTTAGGTACCGATAAGACCGGTTTTTTCTCCACATAGCGATAAACCCAGTTGACGATTTTTTTTGCTTTTTGCACGGTGGTATCGGTTGGTTTAATAATTCTTTTCACCTGTGCTTTTATTTGCGCATGATTGGATTGTATAAGAGGCGACGGTGTTAAAAAGACGGCAATTTTTTCAGGCGGAATATTACTCAAAGTCTGAAGCGCGGGCAGTTGTTCTTTGGTGATGGTCAGGACATCATGGTGTAGGCTTTGTCTATCTCCGTCAAGGAATAATGACGTTTCGCTGACACCGCTAATTTTGATTTTAATTTCGTTTAGCTTCTCCGGGTCAGTGATTTTGACATTAAAAGGAACAGACGCAATTTGGGTTAGGTCAATTGTTGATCCGGTTGATATTCCTTCCTGCGCTTTCTGGGCACTAACCTTTTCCAGGGAAAGGCCTAAAATACCCGTTTCTTTCAAAACGTCTCCGTTTTTATCCAGCCAGGCGTAATTTTTCGCGCCCATGAAATCAGCGCAATATTTTTGTGTTAAAATCCGTTTCCCCGTGATGGGAATAACTTCATCAGCATTTCGGGTAACTTTGACAAAACGCTTTCCTAATGTGGAAGGATCAAAAATGCTGAAACTGCGGGAGATATCTTTTTCCAAATTAGCCCGGAATGCGGCTTCATAAATACTTCCGCTCATGTAAGGAATATCTTTGAGCTTGATTTCACTTCTTTCCCGGGCGCCGGGCAGGCCGGCAAATAAAATCAGTTTGTCTTTTACAATAGAACCGCGCGCCTGAAAATGAAAAAGGCTAGAATTCAAATCAAAATTAAATGACGAGATGGTCATATCGGGATTAAGATTGCCTTCTGTCAGAATATTGAGCACTTGTGTTACTCCCATGGTATTAATTTGCATAAATACGGTTTCGCTGAAGGTATAGCCTTTTTCTCCGGCAGTGAAGATCCGGTGTGCAACACCGATTTTTTTGTTGTTTTGGTAGATATTCATCCAGGTGTCTTGCGTTTTGAGTGTTGCCGGAATTTGCTCAATGGTGACAGTCTCCGGGGTTTTGTGAAAGAATTCGAGACGAATTGTCAAGAGGGTGAGGAAAATAACAGTAATGAAAATACCCCAGGCGAAATCCCATCTGATTTTAAACATAAATTTTAACCTGCGAGAAGCTAATAGCCATCATGTCTATTATTATATAGTTGGGGCAGGTAAGAGTCAACCATGAGCGTAGAACCATTTAATCTTACAGCCGGCTTCTACCTGGAAATGCCGCAGCAGGAAATTCAAAGATTTATTGACAAGCGCACCCAATTGATATATCAAAAAAAGCTCCATTTTTAAGGCAAGATATTATATTTATGAAACACGATAGCATAATCGCTCATGAAGGTTATCCCTTTATAATCTTTTCACTCGTCATCACTGTTTTTGTGGCTTTCTTTGGCATCATTTGGCTGACAATTTTATTCGCTTTTATGACTTTTTTTATTATTTGGTTTTTCCGTAATCCGGATAGATATTTTCAAGAAGAAGAAAAAGTTTTAATTTCTCCCGCTGACGGCAAAGTAATAAAAATAGAAGATGTTGCGCCAAACGGCAGTATATCTGGGAGATTTAAAAAAATAAGTATTTTCATGAATGTTTTTAATGTTCATATTAACCGCGCTCCTTATGCCGGAAAAATCGAAGCGATAAATTATCACGAAGGTAAATTTTTTTCCGCCAATTTAGACAAAGCTTCTCAGGATAACGAACGCAATGAAATTATGATAAACACCAAAGACGGCCGGTCGATTTGGGTGGTGCAAATAGCCGGTCTTATCGCCCGCAGGATTGTTTGTTGGATGAATGTCGGGATGACAATTAAAAAGGGTGAGCGTTTTGGCATAATTCGTTTCGGTTCACGCGTAGATGTCTATTTACCCGAAGATTTCCGCGTTTCAGTAAAGCTTCACGACAAGGTCAAGGCGGGTGAGACACCTTTAGGGTATTTGTCATGAATAATAAAGAAACTCCCTTTAAAAAAAGCCGCATTAAAAAAGGCATTTATATATTGCCTAACCTTTTTACAACAGCTAGTTTATTTTGTGGATTTTATTCCATCATAGCTTCTTTAAAGGAACATTTTGTTCCGGCATCCATCATAATTTTGGTAGCCGTTGTTTTTGACGGATTGGATGGCCGGATTGCCCGTTTTACTAATACGACCAGTAAATTTGGAGCCGAATATGATTCACTTTCCGACGTGATTGCCTTTGGCGTGGCCCCGTCTTTTCTTGCGTATAATTGGGCGATGTCTTTTTACGGCAAATGGGGCTGGCTCGCCGCCTTTTTATTTGTTCTTTGCGGCGCGTTGCGTTTAGCTCGTTATAATATCCAAATTGGCATAATAGAAAGCAAAGTATTTAATGGTTTGCCCATTCCGGCCGCCGCTTCGGTTGTGGCCACTACAGTCATTTTTTTCGATTACGCGGGAGTTGAGGGCAAATTCCATGATCCTTCTATGCTTTTTTTTGTTACGGTTCTCTCTATTCTAATGGTCAGCAATATCAAGTATTATAGCTTCAAGGACTTGAAGCTTTTAGCGCGCAAGCCGTTCATGACTTTTTTTTCATTAATTCTTCTTTTAATAATAGTGTTGGCTATACCGGAAATTGTAGCTTTTGTGGCGCTGTTAGGTTACGCTATTTCCGGGCCGATATGGTGGCTGGCAAAATTTGGGCAGCAAACACGCAGAAAAGCTAAAGAGAAAAAAAATTCGTCGTTGCAATATATGGAGCCCAACAAATAATCAGGTTTGATTTATTGTGAAACTCCAATTTCCATAACGAAGTATAGGGAAATTGGTAAGTTGAACAATCCCGCGAAGCGGAGGGTATAATACCACAAAGCCTGCTTTGGGGTTCATACCCGTAATTGTGAAAAATTATGCGTATTATCGGAGGCGAGCTTAAGGGAAGGAGATTGTCTTTTCCTGCAAGATCGAAAGAAAGGCCGACTTCTGATTTTTTACGAGAAACTCTTTTTAATTTATTGGGCTCCCTGGAAGGCAAAATATTTCTTGATCTCTTTGCCGGATCGGGCAGTGTCGGTTTGGAGGCTGCCAGCCGCGGAGCTCGGGAAGTGTATTTGATAGAAAAAAATAAAGACCTTGTTGAGGTTATTAAAAATAATATCCAAACGTGCTCTTTAGAACAAAAGTGCCGGGTAATTGGTGCCGATATGGCAATAAGTTTACGTGATCTTTTTAAGAAAAAATATGAAGTTGATGTTGTATTTGCCGATCCACCTTATAACAGGAATTTAACAGGTACTATACTAAAAACTTTGAATAAGTATCGTGTCCTCAGAGAAGGCGGCGTGGTTGTGATTCAGCATTCAACTAAAGAAAATTGCGGTGAACTCTTGGATGAAAACATCCAGCAGATAAAACAGAAAAAATACGGCGAAAACGCCTTAACTTTTTTTAAAATGGAGTGAAAATGACACAGGACAAATTTCCCAACAGCATTGCCATATATCCCGGCACATTCGATCCCATTACTAACGGCCATGTGGATATCATCAAAAGAGGAATTAGGATATTTGATGAAATTATCGTTCTCGTTGCTCACAATGTCGATAAAGCCGCTCTCTTCACGGTAGAAGAAAGAGTGGATATGATCAGGGAAGTGTGCAGGGAAATTAAAGGTGTCAGAGTCGATTGCCATTCCGGGTTGCTTGTCGATTATTTGAAAAGTTCCGGAGCCAGCATAATATTACGCGGGATGCGCGCCCTTTCCGATTTTGAGTATGAATTCCAGATGGCCCTAATGAACCGCCGTCAAACAAGAGAAATTGAAACGGTATTTCTCATGAGTGGTTTTAAATGGTTTTATACGAGCTCCAAGATAATCAAGGAAGTGGTAAGTCTCGGAGGATCGGTAAAGGCTCTAGTGCCGGATAATGTTCATCAAAAACTATTGGAAAAATTCAACATAAATCGTAACAACGATAATAATAAGAGGTAGTTTGTGCGATTAGCCGCAAGGATCGCAAAAATCAAACCATCGGAAACTTTAGTCATTACCGCTTTTACAGAAATGATTATCCTTCCCGTTTAGATACAGAAAACGGGGGGCAAGGCGGTATTAGGCGCAAAGGGCTTTTACAAAGCTATCCATCTATTAAATAAAACTTCTGTGAACCACGCTAAAATGATTGATTGGGTTCATCGTGATTTAAATGTTGTGTCGCTAAAATATTTTGGTTATTGAAGATATAATCGCTGCATCGGCCTTCCGGCCGATCAATTATGGTTGTATTGATGGCAGGGTAAGTAAGCTTCCATCACCATTCTGGAAAATAATATTTTATTCCGCGTAGGTTAAAGCATTTATTATTTTGAACGATATTAATGCCTTGGCAGTTTTCCAATCAAATTACCCATTGCCGAAGATCAATTCGCGTGTTATAAATTTATTTCTGAAACTCCAATTTCGAAAGCGAAGCGTATAACCCAAAGGTCACATGTCGGAATTGGTAAGTTGTAATGAGACGCAGGTTTCAGAAACAGAGTGCACTGAAGCTTGCAAGTCGAATTATCCCGCGAAGCGGAGGGTATTATACCCGTGATCCCAAGTAAATGAACAGAAAGCTGACGTCGGTGGAGTATTCATCATTAATCAAGAGGAGAAAAGCAAGAACAATTAATCTGGGAGGTGTGCCGATAGGCGGGGAGGCACCAGTGATAGTGCAATCCATGACCAATACGGATACTCGTGATGTGAAATCTACTTGTGCCCAGATAAACGCGCTCAATGAAGCCGGTTGTGAAATTGTCCGTATTGCCGTACCGGATAAAGATGCCGTGCAGGCAATTCCTGAAATCAAAAAAAGAATACACCTCCCATTGGTTGCCGATATCCACTTCCATCATCAGTTAGCGATTGACGCCATAAAGCAGGGGGTGGATGGTATTAGAATTAATCCCGGGAATATTGATAAGAATAAGATTCGCGAGATCGTAAAAATAGCGAAAGAACGGCAAACGGTTATTCGCATTGGTGTCAACGCCGGTTCTCTGCAGAAAGATTTAGCGCAGGAATATGGAGGCCCGACGGCAGAAGCCCTCGTCGTCAGCGCTTTGAGAAATATTGAGATTTTTGAAGACGAAGGATTTGACTTAATTAAATTATCACTTAAATCTTCAGACGTACCGACTATGATTGAAGCATACCGTCTGATTGCCGCCAAAACAGATTATCCGCTGCATTTGGGTGTGACAGAAGCCGGAACATTGGTTGATGCCGCGATAAAATCCGCCCTCGGTATAGGGACGCTTCTTTATGAAGGCATTGGCGATACAATCAGAGTTTCCGTTACCGGTAATCCTGTTGCGGAGATTCCTCTGGCCTACAGTATTTTGCGTGCGTTGAATATTAGAATGGTCGGGCCGGAGATCATTTCCTGTCCTACTTGCGGACGTTGTCAAATTGATCTTTTGGCATTGACTGAAAAGATAGAAAACGCGCTTATCGGCAGAAAAGAATACCTGAAGATAGCCTTGATGGGCTGTGTGGTCAATGGTCCGGGTGAGGCTGCAGATGCGGATATCGGCATTGCCGGAGGCCGTGGTTTCGGCATGCTTTTTAAAAAGGGTAAAGCCGTAAAAAAAATCGCCGAAAAGAACTTTATACCGGTTTTATTGGAAGAGATAAATTCGCTGCTTAAGAGGAAAAAGGAGGTTTAATGCGCTATTCGGAAATGTACTTGCCCACGGGAAGGGAAGTTCCTTCCGATGCTGAGGTTATCAGCCACCAACTGATGATTAGGGCCGGGATGATCAGAAAATTAACTAGCGGCATATATTCCTATTTGCCTCTGGGCTACCGTGTTATTCGTAAGGTAGAGCGAATTGTACGGGAGGAAATGAATAAGGCCGGAGCGCAAGAGGTTTATTTGCCTATGGTACAACCAGCGGAGCTTTGGCAGGAATCAGGCCGGTGGATACATTATGGTAAGGAGCTCTTAAGATTTCGTGACCGTCATGAGCGGGAGTACTGTCTGGGGCCGACTCACGAAGAAGTAATCACTGATTTAGTTCGTAATGACGTCAAAACGTATCGTCAATTACCTCGTAATCTTTATCAAATTCAGACAAAATTCCGTGATGAAGTGCGTCCGCGCTTTGGCGTAATGCGGTGCCGGGAATTCGGCATGAAAGACGCCTATAGTTTTGATGCCGATGAAGCAGGCGCCCAAATAAGTTACGAAAAGATGTTTGCCGCTTATAATAATATTTTCCGCCGCTGCGGGCTGATATTCCGTCCGGTGGAAGCGGATTCCGGCAGTATCGGCGGTAAATATTCGCATGAATTTATGGTTATGGCCGA
>JBEKMF010000067.1:0-13125 GCA_050008655.1 Smithellaceae bacterium | reverse complement strand
CCTGAAAAGGTAACTTGTCTCTTAAAGAAAGGGGTTCGGATGATGGCCCCTTTTTCTGTGGAAATCGGACAGGAAGTAAATCCGGAGAGAATTGACGGTTCTTTAATAATTTACGGTGCGGCAAGGATTTGCGGGGGAAATACGTTAATTGCTCAAGATGTGCAATTGGGATATGAAGCGCCTGTTAATTTGATTAACTGCCAGTTGGGAGAGGCGGTGCAGCTTAGGGGAGGGTACTTTTCCGATTCGGTTTTCCTGGATAAGGTAACAATGGGCAGCAATGCTCAAGTCCGCTCCGGTTGTCTTTTGGAAGAAGAATCCGGCGGAAATCACACTGTCGGTTTAAAGCAGACAATCCTATTTCCTTTCGTGACTCTGGGCAGTCTGATCAATTTTTGTGATTGCCTGATGGCGGGCGGCACGAGCCGGGAAAATCATAGCGAAGTAGGCAGTTCTTATATTCATTTCAATTACACTCCTCAGCAGGACAAGGCAACTGCTTCTTTAATAGGAGATGTTCCGCGAGGTGTAATGTTACGAGAATATCCGATATTCCTGGGCGGTCAGGGCGGCATGGTGGGACCGTTGAAAATAGCATATGGCACAGTCATCCCGGCAGGTGTTATTTGCCGGCGGGATTGTATGGCTGAAGGAATGCTTTGGTCCTCCTCAGCTTCACCTAACCGGAAGAAAGAATCTGTTTCCGGTGCTTATGGCGATATTAGCCGCAAAGTTAACTATAATATAGATTATATCGCTAATTTATTGGCTTTGAGACAATGGTATAAATACGTCCGCAAGAAGTTCTTTATCAAAGGGAAATATGGTGAAGATCTTTATGCGGGCGCCTGCAAGGTATTAAATGAAGCAGTTGCCGAAAGAATTAAGCAGGTGAGTGTATTCGCTAAGAATTTGGAAAATTCTGCTGCCATTGGCTCAAAAAAAACAAATTCAGACACATCGGCTAATGTGAAGCGCACTCAAAAACTCTTTTTGCAAAACTGGCCGCAAATGTCCGAATATCTTTGCGCCAATAATGAAGATAACATATCTCCGAAGGTAAAAGAAAAATTTATTAAGATAATGCAAGCCCAATCAGATCGAGGTCTCTCGTATCTGGAGTCGATCCAAATGCTTGTGCCTGCGCAAGCACAAGTCGGTAATGATTGGTTGAATAGTATTGTTGAAGATGTTACCACTGTATGCTTGAAGACATTTAACATTGGGCGGCTGCAGGGGAAATAATGTTTGTGATAAAGATGTTTGGATCAATCAGTGATTTATGCCGGTTTTTTGCGGCTTGCCGGATATTCATCGGCAAACAACCCTCTGCTGTCCCTTCTCCATCAATAATATTTTTCCCTCTCCTGCCATCTCAACTCAACTGCGGTTTTGCCGGTTTGATGACTTTCCGGGCTCAGCAAATATCTGCAAGTTTAAATGCTGATTCAGAACTTCTGCAATTGTGGGATAAAATTAAACGTTCGTCACTTAAAAATGTTTTAACCGGAAACATTGTCGCAAAAGCTTATATGTGCGGACTTGATGTACTTACCTCCATGGAAAAAGCTACGTTGGAGCTGAAGCGGGAGAGTGCTCAGGAAACTCTTTTCTTTCAGACCAAAAGAGCCAAAAAGCTTTTCGATTTAGAAAAGGAAATGAAAATATTTTTGGCTCAGGAAGAGAAGCTGCTGGAAGATCAAGCTGCAAAATTTACCTCTGCTGATTTGGAAACAATCAATAGCGGAATTATTCTTCTTAAAGATATTCAGTGGACCGTGGAAAAAGACGTTTTGGCTAATTTTGTTAAAATTATAGATATTTCCGGTATAGAGGAAGCAGGCGCAATAAACCCGGCGGCTTTTAAAAAATACCGGAAAATTAATTTCCTACTCAATGCACTGGACCGCTTGGAAGTGCGGGGCAGGGATTCGGCGGGACTGCAAATTGTTTTCACCTTGGAAAAAGAAAAAGCAATGGAAAATATAATACTCGGCCTGAAGGAAAAAAGTTTATACGAAGATTATTTAATACGGTCGCAGGAGGGGGACCTTACTAACGGTTCGATTTGGGTTGCGCCCGGAGTATTTGCCGGAAGTGAAAAGGGAATAAATATAACTTTTACCTATAAAACTTTTTCTATCGTCGGTGAATTGGGTCGCAATGTCCGCGATTTAAGGCAGGTGATTAGAAAAGACCGGATTCTGCAATATTTTGCCCGCTTGGATACGGCATGCGAAACAGCGATTACCCATACACGCTGGGCTTCTGTTGGTTCCATTACGGAAGAAAATTGTCACCCGGTCAATAACTATAAGCCTAATCAGGCCGATCAATTCTTTCCCTTTTATCCAAAATCTAAAGCTCAAATAAATATTGTCTTAAACGGAGATATTGACAATTATTCGGCATTGCGCGCGGAATTGGAAGCGAATAATGAATTGATTGCGCCCGAAATTACAACCGATACAAAAACTATCCCTCTGCAAATTGAAAAATATCTAATGGCCGGAAATAATCTTGCCGATTCCTTTCGCTTTGCTTTAAAAGATTTTGAGGGGTCACACGCGATAGCTATGACCAGTGATCTCGAACCCGGTAAGGTTTTTTTGGCGCTTAAAGGTAGCGGCCAGTCCATCTATGTCGGAATCAGTTCCGACCAGTATATGTTTTCTTCGGAACTCTATGGGCTGGTGGAAGTGATGCCTTATTTCATAAAAATGAACGGCGAATTGAATGTTGACAGCGGAAATCCGGCAATGGGACAGATTTTCATTTTAGACCAAAATTCCTCCGGAGGGTTGGCGGGAATTAACGCTTGTTATTATGACGGAACAAAAATTACTTTAGAAGAAAGCAATATACAAAGAGCCGAAATGACGACCCGGGATATCGATCGTGGCGCTTATCCTCATTTTTTCCTGAAGGAAATTTCCGAATCGGCTGCTTCTATAAGAAGAACACTGCGGGGCAAGTACCTTATTTTGACCAATGACCTGTCTTTGCCGAAGGTTATCTTCAACTTAGGTTCGGATATTGTTCCCCAGGCTGTTTGCCGGGGGCTCCAAAACAGCGCCATTAAAAATATTATAGTTATCGGCCATGGAACGGCGGCCGTTGCCGGAGCTGCCATAGCCGATGTTATGGAACTCTACTTGAAAGGAAGAAACATTAATATAGCAGCGAAGGTGGCTTCCGAACTAAGCGGTTTTTCACTAAAAGATGATTTGTCGGATACACTGGTAATTCCTATTACTCAATCCGGAACAACAACGGACACAAACCGCGCTGTAGCGATGGCCAAAGAGCGGGGTGCTTTTATAATTTCCATAGTCAACAGAAGGCAGTCGGATATTACCACCAAATCGCACGGGGTGTTTTACACAAGCGACGGCCGTGATATAGAAATGTCGGTTGCGTCGACAAAAGCCTTTTATTCCCAAATCATCGCCGGGCAAGTATTAGCCCTTTTCCTGGCGCAGATGGTGAAAGCCCGCACAGATGATTATATAGCCTCAGAATTGCAAAATCTGGAGGCGGTGCCTAAGTTGATGGCGCGAGTCTTTGAACTTAGGAATCAAATTTCCGCTTCGGTCGAGAAAACTTTTACCAAGAAATTCTGGGCGGTTGTGGGCAGCGGGCCCAACAAAGCGGCGGCCGATGAAATAAGAATCAAACTCAGCGAGCTTTGTTATAAAACTATTTCTTCCGACATCGTAGAAAACAAAAAACATATTGATTTGTCGGCAGAACCTCTAATTTTGGTTTGTGCTTCCGGTAATCCGGAGTCGGTTGTGGAAGATATTGCCAAAGACGTGGCAATTTTTAAAGCGCACAAGGCCGCAGTTATAGTTTTTGCGGAAGAAGGTGATGATCGCTTCAATAAAATCGCCGATGCTGTGATTCCTATTCCTTCTGCTTCTATGCCCATGCCGGTGATACTAAACACTATGGCCGGGCATTTGTGGGGATACTATGCCGCTTGCGCTATTGATAAAGAAGCTCTTATTTTCAGGGAATTCAGAAACCGTTTGAATTTGGCTCTGGCCGAACAGGCAAAAATGAATTACTCGTTGTATGAGAGAATTGCCGATACTCATTTTCGCCACTTAATAAATGATTTTTATCATACTTTTAATCATCATCGTAACGACGGCGCTTTCAATTTATTAAATGTCAAAACCATTTCCGATTTGGCGCTCTTGCTGAAATATGCTGCAGGTAAACTGCCATTGGAGGATTTCCGCCATGAATTTAAGGATGAAGACTCTCCGCTTAATCTTTTAGATGTAACTCTGGGGAAAGCGATTGATGAACTTACTCGGCCTATAGATGCCATTCGTCATCAAGCAAAAACAGTTACAGTAGGCACAAGCCGTAAAGAAAAAGTATTAAAAGGAGTTGTGTTTGATCTTCTGGAGAAACTTGAATTTGCCGCGAAAAATTTGACTTATAAAAATATTTTGGCCGTAAGCAGAATACAGCCGGCGGTTTTGGCTGTGCGAGGATATGCTCTCTATAATATTAACAATCTCGATGAGGAAGGCAATCCCACGGAAGGTTCTACTATTATTATCAGGGAAAAGGGTGGAGTAGCCAAGCAGATGATTTCGCGCGCTGAGAATTCCAAACTGCTTATGGGAACTAAAAGAACAATTGTCAGTACAGGCAATATTTACATAGGTAAGGGTAAAGCTGACGGGGCATCTATATTGGTTTTACCGTTACTGGGAGAAAGCGATTTTGTCGGCAATTTACTTCTGCTGCATATTGAATATAACGAACTTTTATCTCTTCGCGAAAAGAAAAAAGTATTGGGTTACAGGTACAACGATATCAGGAACTTGGTCGATGAATATAACGTTAATTGGGACGATAATTATTTGGAAAAAATTCCACTTGTTGACTTGTTCAGCGAACCGGTGGAAAATCTCGCTGGTCGTATTAAGCAATATGCCTTTATAAGGGGTTGAAGTTTGTCGGCGAATTTACGGGGGAGACCATGTGAGACTCTGCAATCGTGAATTTATATTAAATATCGAGGAGAAAAAATGAAAACAAAGTTTATCTTTGTCACTGGAGGCGTTCTTTCTTCGCTGGGCAAAGGTTTAGCAGCAGCGTCAATCTCGGCCTTGCTGGAATGCCGTGGGCTGAAAGTTACCAATCAAAAACTGGATCCATATATTAATGTTGATCCCGGAACAATGAGCCCTTTTCAGCACGGTGAAGTCTTTGTTACAGATGACGGCGCGGAAACTGATCTCGATTTGGGACATTATGAAAGATTTACCTCTACCTGCATGGGAAAGTGCAACAACCTGACTACCGGGCAGGTTTACTATTCCGTCATTACGAAGGAAAGACGCGGCGATTATTTAGGCAAGACTGTACAAGTTATTCCTCACATAACTAACGAAATAAAAGATTATATAAGCCAAACGGCATCGGGTTTCGATGTATCGATAGTGGAAATCGGTGGCACGGTTGGCGATATTGAGAGTCTTCCTTTTTTAGAAGCCATCCGCCAATTCCGCAACGAAGCGGGAAAACAAAACGCCATATTTATTCATTTGACATGGGTGCCGTTTATTAAAACAGCCGGCGAGGTTAAAACAAAGCCTACACAGCACAGCGTGAAGGCCCTGCGTGAAATCGGCATTCAGCCGGATATACTCCTCTGTCGGACGGAAAATTTTCTTTCTAATGAAATTAAGGCTAAAATCGCACTATTTTGCAATGTGGAGATGGCGGCGGTTTTTACGGCTAAAGATGTCGGTTGCATTTACGAAGTGCCATTGGTTTTTCACCGCGAGGGTCTGGACAGCAAAATTGTTGATTTACTCAATATCTGGACAGGACAGCCCAAATTGGATGCCTGGGAAGAAGTAGTGAGCAAGGTCAATAACCCTCTGCAGGAAGTTTGCGTAGCCATTGTCGGCAAATATGTCAATCTAACCGACTCCTACAAAAGCCTCAATGAAGCTCTTGTTCACGGCGGCATTGCCAACAACTGCCGAGTAAAATTGAAATTTGTTGATGCGGAGAAAATAGAGGAAGAAGGAGTTGCTCGATATTTAGAAAGGATAGACGCTATTTTGATTCCCGGCGGTTTCGGCAGTCGTGGCATAGAGGGGATGATCCTTGCCGTGCAATATGCGCGGGAAAACGAAATTCCCTATTTCGGAATTTGTTTGGGTATGCAAATGGCGGTGGTGGAATACGCTAGGGATGTTTGTGGATTGAATAAAGCCAACAGTTCCGAATTTGACGTGAAAACGCCGTACCCGGTAATTGATTTGCTTCCGGAGCAGCGCAATGTAAAAGAAAAAGGCGCTTCAATGAGATTAGGGGCCTGGCCCTGTATTATCGAACCGAATTCATTTGCTTTTGCAGCTTACGGGCAAAAAGAAATTTCGGAGCGGCATCGTCATCGCTACGAATTTAACAATGATTACAAAAAAAGGCTGACTAGTAAAGAATTACGGATAACCGGTATATCACCGGATGGCCGACTGGCCGAAATTGTGGAAATAAAAGATCATCCCTGGTTTTTAGGCTGCCAGTTTCATCCTGAATTTAAATCAAAGCCGACAAAACCTCATCCGCTTTTCAGCAAATTTATTGGGGCCGCTTTGAATCATGCACAGGGCAAAGGCTAAGCGCTAATTAAAATAATAATCTGAAAGGTATTCATAGAAAACCAATTGCAGTGATTATCCAATAGAACCGTTAAGCGATTCGATCAAAATTGGTATTGGCGAATAATTTGTAATTGTTCCGTCCATGCGCTTTGACATAGTACATGGCTATGTTGGGGTTTTTTAAGAGAGAATCAGCGTCCTGGCCATCATCAGGATAAAGGGCAATACCTATGCTGGTACTGGAAATTATCTTATGGCTGCCGCAGATAAATGGCTGCTGAAAGGCTGTTAAAATTTTTCCTGCAGCTTCAGCGGAATCATCCACCCGTCCTATTTCTGGTAGCAGGATTATGAATCCGTCACTTCTCAGGCGGGGAATCGTATCATTCTAATGAATACCTTTGATTACAAATCAATATATCAACCATGCTAGGTCTTATGTGCAGAAATTATATTAAGATTGGCTTGATTTTTTTGCTGTCAATGCTGTATTGTGCAGTCTAACTTGAGATAAGATAAAAATAAATTGCCGGATTTTTGTGGCTGTAGTAACCGGAGTAGTAAGTACTGGTGAACGGCAACGATTCCGCAAAAAAAATAATTGAGGAGTGTGATATGGCATTAAACCCGTTGATTGATTCGCGAGATGTTAGATTTGTTTTATTCGAGTTGCTTCAGGCGGACAAGCTTAGCAAGTACGATAAATTCTCCGGTTTTGATAAAGATACATATGAGGCCACACTGGAGCTGGCGGAGCAGCTGGCCGTGGAGCAGGTTTATCCCGCTAATGCCGAAGCCGATAAGACCGGTGCTAAGTATGATCCCGAAACAAAATCGGTTACCATCCCTGAGGGATATAAGTCGGCAATGAAGCTTTATAAAGAGTCCGGCTTTTCCGGGCTGGGAAACGATCCGGAGTGGGGCGGCGTGGGAATGCCCGAAGTCATCTGCCGCTCTATTATGGATTATTTTTCCGCCGCCGCCGTGGCTTTTCTTACTTATGATACGCTGAAGGGTGGGGCTTCGCGACTCATCGAAAACTTCGGTTCCGAAGAATTGAAAAAAACTTACCTGGGAAAAATGGTGTCCGGCCAGTGGGGCGGAACGATGTGTCTGACTGAGCCCGGTGCCGGTTCCGATGTCGGTGCTTTAAATACCAAAGCGGTAAAACAAAAAGACGGGACTTACCTTTTAACCGGACAGAAGATTTTTATTACCGCCGGCGATAACGATATGTATGAAAACATAATTCATCCGGTGCTCGCCAGAATTGAAGGCGATCCTCCGGGAACACCGGGAATATCTATTTTTATTGTGCCGAAATATCATGTAAAGTCGGATGGAAGCTTGGGCGAGCGCAACGACATTATCACTACCGGCATTGAACACAAGATGGGAATCAAAGGGTCCGCTACCTGTTCTTTGAGTTTAGGCGATAACGATAAATGCGTAGGTTACCTCTTGGGAGCCGAACGTCAGGGTATGAAAATCATGTTCCAGATGATGAATGAAGCACGCCTTGATGTGGCCAATCAGGCATCGGGCGCATCGAGTGCCGCCTATATGCATGCGGTAACTTACGCGAAAAACAGATTGCAAGGAACCGATCCCGCGAAAAGGGGAGATACCGCGTATGCGCCGATTGTAAAACATCCGGATGTGAAAAGAATGTTGATATGGATGAAAGCGCAGGTGGAGGCGATGAGAATGCTTACTTTGCTGGCCGCTTATTCGGCTGATATCAGCCGCGTGGAAAAAGGTGAAATGGCGAAGGAAGCACAGGCACTTTTGGATTTTCTTATTCCGCTCTGCAAAGCAGGCAATACCGATCTGGCGTGGCTTATTACGTCCGAAGCCATGCAGGTCTATGGCGGCTATGGATACTGCTCGGAATATCCTGTCGAACAGTTTGCCCGCGATTGTAAAATTCTGGCCATCTATGAGGGCACAAACGGCATCCAATCGATGGATCTGACCATGAGGAAACTGCTTATGAATCCGGAAATGTATAACTACAATGTTTTCAAAAAGAAAATTCAGGAAACTATAACTAAAGCTAAGGGCGTTGTAGACGAAAAATATGTAGCCGCTGTTCGTGACGGCGTGGAAAAAATGGATGCGACCGTAAAGAAACTTGCCGAACTCAGGGATCAGAAAAAGATGCTGGATATTCTGGCAATTGCCACTCCCCTGCAGAATGCCATGAGAATGTTGGCGCACGCCTGGATGCATTTGTGGTCTTTAACAGTTACAGTTCCGAAGCTAAAGGCGATTGCCGGAGACATATCCGGTGAAAAAATCGTAAAAATTGTCAAGGATAATTCGGAAGCAGCATACTATTATGGGAGAGTATTATCGGCCCGCTATTATCTGGGCGCCGAGTTCAAACATTATTCCGGCTATCTGGATTATATAACATCGGGAGAACAGGCAGTAGTCGAAGCCTTTGAAGATGTGTTTACCGGAGCTCCACCACAGTAAATAATTTTGTTTAAAAAGTGTTCGTCAAAAAGCCCCTGAAGCTCGTCTTCAGGGGCTTTTTATTGAGATCTAGCCTTCAGTCTTTATTCTTTAATTTTCCAGAAAAGGGAGAGGTTTTTCCATACGATAAACAAGCGCCTGACAGGCGGCAATAAGATTATTTTTATCATCGGTGACGACGATGTCATAGACAGCAGTTTTTTTCGTTTTATTGATTTCTTTTGCTTCGGCGGTCAGCTTTGAGCCTTTGGCCGGTGAGGCGAGATAATTTATGTTCATGTTTAAAGCCACGGCCATAGTGCCGTGAGAGTTGGAAGCGACTTCAAAAACTGCATCGATAAGCGCAAATAGAGTTCCACCGTGAGCCATACCGAACATATTTTCCATATCTCGAGTAAAAATCATTTCAACCTTGGCATACCCCTCCCGAAGATCAATTAACTTTAAGCCAAATTTCTGCGCGAAAGGCTCTGCCGCTAGTTGTTTGTATATGGCATTTCTAATTTCATTATTCATAATTTTTCTCCTCAACAGAATAGGCAAACATTGTTGGTAAAAGTATATATTATTGTGGCAGTGATAGTCAAAATAGAAAAAGGTTTCCATGAGGAAGCCCTGATTTCTAGTGGGCCGTATGGGGATTGAACCCGTGGCCAACGGATTAAAAGGCCAAGGCATAAGAAAGACGGGTGGCATCACAACCACCAGTTTTTCTTTTTAAATATTTATTATGCTTTAACAAATTTAAAGATTCATTATTGGATACAGTTTGTTTGAATTGGCTACATTTTGGATATGATGGGCACAAAAATAGGCACAGGGAGGGAGGGGAGGTGGACACCGGAATCACTTACCTTCATTTCAGTAAGGAATTTCTTTCCCGTCAACATACGAGCAGCAAAAAAGTAAGGTCGAGTTAAATTATGTATCATGAACGACAATTGATTTTACAAACACTAAAAATTAAATCGCATCGCTTTCATGAGTTCACCTACAAAGAAACAATTGTCAGGTTTAAAATAATTGAGGATTACGGATTGAAAGAGAGTAAGCCACTCTAAAAAGTAACGTACAACACATTAACTGTTTCTATTGCAATACTCTACGCGCATAAAAGCGGACGTCTGTTTCTCCAAAAGTTATGACTCAGTAGCCAAAATTCTGACTTCTTCTCTTTATATAGATTTAAGATCCAATCCCACCAGTACGCGCTCTGTGTTAGCCAGATCCCCTATAATCTTTTTAATCGGCTCGGGGAGTTTCCTGACCAGTGTCGGTATGGCAATAATCTGGTCACCTTTGGCAAGGTGGGGATTTTTTGAAAGGTCTATCACTTCAATTTGGTATTTTCCCGCAAGGTGCTCGTCGCAAAGCTTCTTTAAATTAGCTAAAGCCGCTATCGATTTCGGGGTCTGACCGGCTACATATAACCTGAGATTCCAGATTTCTTCTTTCGCATCGGTCTTTGCTTTCTTCTCTTTTACTATTGTGACCATTTTCAGATTACTCTTCGTTCCAATTCGCTGTGAGCTATTTGTAAAGACTCTGCTATACGTTTGTGTTCGGTGATGTCCTCAAAAGCGAGGAGTATCCTATCCGTGCCTTTATATTCCCGATAGATCCAGCGGACGTTGAGAAGCATACTTTTTCGCGCAGTGCAAAGATTAATTTAAATTTTGGTAAACGCAATACCTAATTACTACCAGGTTAATTCAGGTAATAATTTGGTCTTATGTGAAGGTTAATAGATGGGCTCGAAGGTTGGCTTTTTGATTCTTTAAACCAAGTTTATTTCTAAGACTATTTCTATGGAATACCACAGTTTTAATAGCTATATTTAACAACCCGGCGATATCTTTAGTGGATTTCCCTTCCTTAACAAGAGAAGCAACCTGAACCTCCCTGTGAGTAAGATTCAAATATCTCATTTTCAGATGATAGAGGAAGGAAGAGACGATATTGTCAAGATTTGTTTCAATAACCATTAAGTAAGAGGCTTGATAATCAGATAATTGTGTCTTCTTTAATCTATCAATGTAGGGTAAAACAAGTTCCCTGATATTAGACAAAATCTTTTCCTCAAGTTCTATTCTTCCTGCCTCCACACGTTTCAGTAATACGTTCAATGCCGCATTGACTTCTTCAAGGTTTTTAGTTTTTGCCTTCAATTCCCTCTCACTTTTCCTCAAAGCCTCTTCTGCCTGCTTGCGTTCGGTGATGTCACGAATATTACATTGTACCAACCTTGCCCTGTCGACCAGATAGATATCCGTATCGATATGCTGCCCGGACTTGGTTGTTACCGGAATATCATTGTAATTAAGAATGCCGCTCCTGTTCAAATTTTGCATTGTCGTTTGGAAATCACCCATATCGAGCGAAACACCGATATCCTGAAGCTTATTCCCGACGCACTCCTTTTTGGCATACCCCAACATTTTCTCGGTGGCCGGATTAGCATGGGTTATATTTCCTTCGCTTTTTTCGAGAAGCAATATCCCGTCACTTGCAGTCTCAAAAAGCCGCCTGTAGCGCTCTTCAGATTCCGATAATAAGATTTCCAGTCGCCTGTGCTCGGTGATGTCCTCGATGGCCAGAAGGATTATCCGCTCTTTGCCCAACACTCTTTGAATCTGCCGGGCATTCAAAAGCATTATGCGCCGGCCAATGGTTGCAAAATCGTGTTCCACCTCATAGTTATCAAAGGTTGTCTTTTCGGGAAGGATGTTTTCCAGCAGTTCCCGCAGCTTGGGGATATCCCACTGTTTATTGCCCAAGTCATAAATAAGCTGTCCCACGGTCTCTTTTGGTTTTACTTTAAAGACTTCATAGAAGGAGCGGTTGGCGGTGACTACCCTTAAATCTTGATCCAGAGCGATCAAGGGTTCACGCACAGTGTTGATGATGCTCTCGGCGTATTCGCGGGCTTCATCTGCGGATATTTTAGTTACTTCCAACTCTTTCCGGTAATTACTCATCAAGTCGTTGTAAGCCTTGACCTTCAGCAGGGACCGGACCAGGGCTAAAAGCTCCATCTTATCAACGGGCTTGGAAATAAAATCATCACACCCGGCTTCAATTCCCTTCACCCGATCTTCCGTTTCCCGCAATACGGTAACCAAGATTATCGGAAGCAGTCGATGCGTATTATCTTGCTTGACCCTACGGGTAACTTCAAAACCATCCATGCCGGGCATCTTTACGTCCAGCAGAATCAAATCGATTTGATTACCGGAAAGCTTCCCCAGAGCTTCTTCACCGTTTGCCGCCTTGACAACTTCATAACCCTGCGGAACAAGATATGCTTCGAGAAGTTCAATGTTTTTGGGCTCATCATCAACAACTAAGATTACCGGTTTGTCCTTCATCTTCTATCTCTTTTGAATTTGACTTTTCAACATATCAGAAAACTCACTTGATAAATTGACTAATTTCTTTCGCAAAGGTTTCCTCTGCTTGCGTGCGCTCGGCGATTTGAGCCTGCAATATTTCGCTAGTCTCCCGTAAGCGCCGCTGTGTATCATCAAGCCTCGTCCGAAGCTCTTACACCTCATGAGGGTCGTTTCAATTTGGCAGCAATGTGAGAAATTCTATTTACACAGATTAGTTTACAGGATCGAGTATCATTCTTTATTTCTACAAACATCATATAAAATGTTACACTTCTGTTCACAAGCTTGACTCAATCCAATTGTCTCTGGACAATCCCACTTACATGATTGTTTATCAGTGAAGCATTTTACAGTTGCGCATGAACAACATAACATTGACATTACTAATAACAATACAATTTCTATTATTTTAATAATACTATTACGCATATTGATTCTTTCCTCCCTTATCTAATTAGCTACTAAACTTCAGTGCGTGACCTGCCCATGATACTTTTACCATATGTTAAGTTAGATTTCAGCAGTATTTTGATTATTGCCGATTGAAATGTTGCATGTAGGGGTTGAATTAGAAAATCAGAACTTCAGGAAAAACTATATTAATTTTTAAG
>JBEKMF010000066.1:0-13439 GCA_050008655.1 Smithellaceae bacterium | reverse complement strand
GCTTCTTTTTCCACGGAAACATCAATGACTATATCGCTTGCTCGAGCCAAGGTTGATGACATATCGCCGGTAAAGGCTATGACGGTAGCGCCGATATGACGGACGGAGTTGATAATCGGTATGAGTTCACGGGTTTCGCCGCTATTGGATATGGCCAACAGAATGTCTTCTTTAGTAACAATACCTAAATCGCCGTGGATGCCCTCAACAGGATGTAAGAAAAGCGCTTGTGTTCCCGTACTCGTTAAAGTAGCGACGATTTTTCGTCCAATCAAGCCGGATTTACCAATTCCGGTAATGATTACTCTGCCCCTGGAGATATAAATTAAATCCACGGCGCGAGAAAAGTTGATATCGATTTTTTCAGTCAAATTCAAAATGCTCTGCGCTTCTATTTTTAATACTTCCTTGGCGCGCTTGATTGTTTCTCGATTTTGATTCATATATTTATCCTAAAAAGTATTCGCTAAGTTCATGTTTTTGATAATGCTGGAAGAAACTAGCAAAAAACGCCGGACAAAACAAGAATCATTTGCTTGATTTCTTGGAAGGATTTTTTTTATAAATTCTGCTGGATTTTTGCAAGATTCGTTTCACTTAAGTATTTAAGCCAATGTGCGTATTGACCTTAGAGGCGGTTTTCTGCTAAATAGTAGAGACATTAAACCGAAGAGACAAAAAGATGAAAGCCATTTTTATATCCGACGCCCATTTAAAACGAGCCAGCGATGAAAGATATAACTGGTTGATTAATTTCTTAAATGACCTTAAGGAAGGAATGGCTAGATCTCTTGTTAATTCGGACGAATTAGGCAAAGAAAAAGCATCTATTGATGCTCTATATATCGTCGGTGATTTGTTTGATTTTTGGTTTTGCCAGAGGGAAAAAATTAATCCCGAATTCAAATTGATTATCGATAAATTAATTGAGTTGCAAAAAACCGGCATCAGCATTCATTTGAGCGAAGGAAACCATGATTTTTTTATGGGAGAGTATTTTAAAAATATTTTAGGAATGGAAGTATTTGATGAATGGGCGAGAGTAAAACTGGATAACTTGTGGGCTCTGGTAGCTCACGGCGATACAACCGATAAGACTAATATTAAATATATACTGCTTCGGAAAATATTGCGCAGTCGCGTATTTTATTGTTTTCAACATTTTATTCCCGCATCAATTCGTTGGGCGATAGCCGGCTTTAGTTCCGCAGTCAGCAAAGAAATGACCATAGAAAAGGGCGATGCGCTGGTCGAAAAAATGTTTTCTTTTGCTTTGACCAAGTTTGGAGAGGATTATGATGCAGTTATCCTCGGTCATTCCCACAGACCTGTTTTGCGCCAGTGTATTGTTGCGGAAAAGAAGAAAACTTTTGTTGCGTTAGGCGACTGGATCAGACACTTTTCATTTCTTTACTATGAAAACAATAAATTTTTTCTTGGCTATTACCGGCCGCGCTAGTTAAAATAGCTGGTCTGTTATGAACATTAACAAAACAAATAATTAATTGGTATCTATGAAAAACTGGACATATTTACTGCTATATGCTAGGAAACACAATCTTTTAGAGTGATAAATACCGATATTAAAGTTTTCCCCATTTCTGTATAGGGCTGAATAGCGTTACTTAGAGGATTGGAGTTATGAATTTTGGAGGTATATATACAGGGTGTTCACTTCGTGATGCTTTATTCGTTGTCGTTCCTGCGCCCTATGATCTGACTTCTACTTATCAGCCAGGGAGCCGCCGTGGTCCTGCAGCCATAATTGAAGCATCGACCAACATGGAACTCTATGATGACGAGTTAAAAAAGGAAACATATTTGGCCGGTATTCATACAACTTCACCGCTTGCTATTGATGCCCGCGGACCAAAAAATATGATTAATATTCTGCGTAAGAAAATTGCCAAAATTGTCGCTTCCAACAAAATACCCGTAATACTCGGTGGAGAACACAGCATAAGCCTCGGTGCCGTTCAGGCCGTCAAAGAAAAGTATCCTCGATTAAAGGTATTACAACTTGATGCCCATGCGGATCTGCGGGAAAGTTATCAGGGAAGTCCTTACAGTCATGCCTGTGTGGCGAGAAGAATTGCCGAAATATGTCCTCTGATTCAAGTGGGTATCAGAAGCATGAGCAGAGAAGAAGCGGAATATTTATCGCAAAGCAATATTAAAAGTTATAGCGCCGATTTTGTTTTAGAAAATAAGAACTCATCTGAGTTAATTTGTAAGGATTTGCAAGGAGATATCTATGTCAGTATTGATTTGGATGTCTTCGATCCTTCTGTAATGCCTTCCACAGGTACGCCGGAACCGGGCGGTCTTTATTGGAGTAATGTTTTACGTTTGCTGAAATTAGTTTCCAACTCCTGCAAAATTCGTGGTTTCGATGCAGTGGAACTCACGCCGCTTCCCGGTATTGTCGCGCCGGACTTCATGGCAGCCAAGCTTATTTACCGTTTCATGGGCTACATAACTAAGTAACAATTTTCTGCCCCATCTCCTTCTGAATATAGCTAGCAATGTTACTTAGAAAAGGCTTTACCAAAATTACTCCTTGACAAACATTGGAGATAATGATGTAAATTCAAATGTTTTTGAATACCGTCGTATCGCGGGGTGGAGCAGCTAGGTAGCTCGTTGGGCTCATAACCCAAAGGTCAGAGGTTCAAATCCTCTCCCCGCTACCAAATAAAAAAGGCTTTAGCGAATTTTGTTAAAGCCTCTTTTTTTATCGTGTTACCCTCATGAATCTATTGCAAATAAATATTTCTTCCTGAAAGAGAGATTTCTCAAGTCTTCCAGAAGATGCAACATTTCTTATGGAAATCAACAGATGTCATCGGTTTTCAGATTAGATAATTTGTTTCTGTAGGTTATATCGATTCCGTATAAAACATATCAGTTTAATAATATACCAAATATTAAGTTGTTTCCCGCTGATTATTGGAGGATTTTTTATATTTCATTTTACTTGACACAGATTTTTGTTTGGTATTTCATGCAATATGAATAAAAATAACTGCCGGGCATCACATAAACAGGGGGAAATATGAAAAGACTAATTGTAGTAATTGTTATAGCGGTATTTGCATGCTTGCTTGTGGGATGTGCAACACCAAATAGATTAGTCTATTCGAGCGGCTTCAGCTTTGCAAACTACGATTATGTTGTTATCGCAAAGACAGAAGGTAGAGATACAGCTACATCCCTTTACGGAATGGACGTTGAGTTCGCCAATCTAATAAGTAGGTACAATATGAAAGTAATCGGTGATAAAGAATACGAAAAGTTCCCTCTCAATGTTCAGAAGCGAACCCTAAACGCACGTATGTCTGTAACAGCTAGCAACAATCGGATTTTGCTTGCAGTATCCTTTGATGATGCAATAACCGGCAGAACAGGAGCAAGCATTACTGCTCTTACGAGGGGAAATATCTTTAACCTTGATGATCGTACAAAAGCTTTCGAGACTGCGTCAGAAACCATTGTCAAAGCTCTTCAGCAGGACAAGGGGCTTCAAATTACCGATGAAAAAAGTAAGTAGAACCATACCCAACAAGACAATTTAACCGACTCGTTACACTTGCCGCTGATTTTTGTATTATGCCCTTTACCATGGGTGGAGATTCTATAGAGTGGCAGACCGGAAGAAAATTAGAAAAATAATTGGATACACACACAAGAAGCAGCTAGACAATCCCGACGTATGGTACAAACAGTCCGTATCTTTTCATGAAGCTTCTCTTGTTCTATATAAACACCAAGAATGTATAAGTGGTGCATTAAGAATTTTTCAATACAATGCCGCCCTGTCGCTTGAATTAATCTTTAAAGCTATATTGGCCGCGAAAGGGGGAGAAATACCATTAATACACTCACTTAGAGAACTATCTGCTAAGGCTGATATAGAATTAGATGAAGATCAGAAATTCACGCTTGACCTCCTTACGGAGATTATTTTATGGCTTGGTCGTTATCCAGCACCTAAGTCAGGTGCGCAATGGGACAATTATCACGACAATATTTTTGAGAAACACATAGTTCGGTCGCAATCGGGCACTACACATACGACTCTAGCCAACCAAAAACGTTTGCCTTCCATGGAAAATTATACAAGAATATGGGAAATTTGCCTTGTCAAGTATGCAAGTGTTATATCAGTGAGACTGAGCACAAAAACAAAATACACATAAAGAGATGGTGCCAAATCTTTGCTTGGCTCATTAGCGATGCCGAATACCACAATTCAAATGGTAATCTTCAATTTATTTTTCAAGTAACATGTGCTTATTCGTAGGTGAAAGCGATAGTAGAGACGAAACTTAATTTGACAGTGTTTGTAAAGTCAAATATTTTTCGGGACAATTTAGATCATGGTTGGTCATCATTCTTCATATTAATTTCCAACCTTACGGCAACGCACTCCATATTCTGTGGTCAAAATCCTCTTGACACACAAGATCATTCTTCATAACATACTCCTAGACGAAAATGAAGTTCTTATCAATAATGTGATTTATTAGAGCGGCGTGCTGTTAAATAAAATATTTTTCAAAATTAAAAAGGGGGATTCTATTATGAGTCGATCATTCTTATGGAAAAGTCTGGTTGTTGCCTGTGGATGTGCAATTATTGCTTTTGCTGCCGGTGTGGGATATGTAAACGCCGCTTCAGTAGGCCAGGAGCTATCCAATCCTCAAATCAGAGATGCTAATGATAATCCTGCAACCATTCCGGATTTTGGTACTCATGTAATTGGGTTATTCTATAGCGACTCAGGCGCATCTGATTTAGGTGATCCGTTGGCCGATACGATTAAGGCAAAAAATTATAGCAAGGATGTATACAGAGGATTAGGCGTTGCCAATATGAAGGACTCCGCTGAGCCAAACTTCATTATTCGAAGCATAATCAGGGGAAAGATCGAAAAATATAAATCCACAATTCTGACCGATGTTGATCTTACAATTCCCAAAGCTTGGGGGTTGGGCGATTGTAAAAATAAGTCGGTGTTTGTATTGATCGGCAAAGACAAAAAGATCAAATATTTAAAGTTTGTCGATAAAGACACCCCCTGGAGCAGCGCGGAGATCAACTCTGTTATTAAAATGATTGATACTTTATTGAAGAAAAAATAGCATAATAATAATTATCCAAACAAGAGGAGGGGGCTCGAACGCAGGAAACGATTTTAGACAGCTTGCTGCATTTGATCCCCCTCATTTGTTTTGTAATGGAATAAAAGCATTTTGGCGGGAAAATAAAAAATTAAAAAAACTAGCCGCGAAGCTAAATTTGTTTTGCTAACGAAGGTGAAATAGCTTTAAATGAGGAGAGGGAATGGACAGAGCTGAAATTTACCGAACTTTAGAAGAGGAATTTGCAGCAACCTTTATTAAGGAACTCATTCCCGGTATTCTTCATAATTTTGCCAATCCTCTAAATAGTATAATGGGACGCTCTAAGCTGCTCCTACGCCGCTTCGAAGAAAATGCGAAAAAAATGGAGGAAATATATCCGAAGGCGGCAGCAGGGATGAAGGAAGATTTACAGCGGGTCCGGACGGAAATTAAAGCCATAAACCAGGAATCCGAATTATTCTTTAGCCTGTTTAAGGATGTGACCGGTAAATTTTATGCGTTGGACACAAAGGGAGAAAATAAAATAAATCTTTCTCAAATACTGACCGAAGAAATGCGCTTTTTCAATTTTTATTTGGATTTTAAACATGAAATAAAGAAAGATGTACAGCTGAATAACGATGTTCCCAGTTTTAAAGGCACTGCCGCAGATCTGTCGCTGGCTTTTTGGAGATTAATTCGGTTTGCGATGTCCAGGGCACTGGCGAGTGATTTAAAGGAATTTTACATAAAAACGGAACATGACAGTAAATATGTTAGTGTGTTCATCAAGAATTCCGGCGGTGCATTGCCCGTCACCGATATTGAAACTCTTATGGAAAAAATAGATTCGGGTTCGCCGGATATGTCCAGTAAGGTTATCGATCGCGGTGTTTTACTTTCTTTTCTGATTTTGAATAAATATAAGCCACGAATCAATATTTTTAGCGAAGAAAACTTCAGCATAATTTCTATCGGGTTCCCTTATTTGTCTCTGAAGAATTAAATTAAGGAAATTTTGTCATCAATGTTATTTGCCCACTGCCAAGATAACGTTACCGGCCGTAAAGGTAAATGGGTAAAGAGGTAAAAAAATCAATCTAACCTCTGGGTTCTAATCCATTCATTCAAGGCTTGCAGCGAATTATTAACGTAAAGAATGTTTTTGTCTTGTTTTTTGTATTTTTTTTCGGGTAGTTTCTCCAATAAACCGAAATTAATATTCATGGGCTGAAAGCAATGGGCAGATTTTGAGGAAGTAATGTAGTGGAGAAGGGCTCCGATCGCGGTTTTAAGCGGAGGAGGCTGTAATTGTTTCCCTTCGAGGAGAGCGGCGGCATTTAATCCGGCCAGGAGTCCCATAGCTGCTGATTCCGTATAACCTTCCACGCCAGTAATTTGTCCGGCATAAAAAATATTTTTGTTCGTTTTAAGTTGTAGCGATGGAAGCAAGAGAGAAGGGGAGTTAATATAAGTGTTGCGGTGAATGCTGCCGTAGCGGGGAAATCGGGCATTTTCCAGGCCGGGAATAAGACGAAAAATGCGTTTTTGTTCCGGCCATGTTAACTTGGTCTGAAATCCGACCAAGTTAAAGAGTGATCCTGCCGTATTCTCCCGGCGCAACTGAACTACAGCGTAAGGCATAGCGCCTGTTTTAGGATTGATCAAGCCCACCGGTTTCATCGGGCCGAAAGCCAGCGCATCTTCTCCCCGAGCGGCCAATACTTCAATCGGCAAGCAGCCTTCAAAATGGTGGATTTCTTCAAACGATTTAGCCGCAACTTTTTCGCCTTCCAGTAATTCTTGCCGGAAGTGCTTATACTCTTCTTCAGAAAGTGGACAGTTTAGATAATCAGGCGTGCTCTTGTCGTAGCGCGATGCCCAGTAAACTTTTTCCATGTCGATAGAATCAGCTTCTACGATCGGAGCGATAGCATCATAAAAATATAAATATGCGCTCCCTGACATTTGGGAAATTTCTTGTGCCAGCGAATCGGAAGTGAGAGGTCCGGAGGCAATTATCGTTAAAAAATCTTCTAAAATTTTGGTTACTTCAATTCTACTCAAAGTGAAGTTACTTTGTTTTTCCAGTTCGCTCTGTACCTTTTGGGAAAATTTAATGCGGTCAACAGCGAGAGCGGAGCCTGCGGCAACCGTGGTACTGTCAGCAGCAGACATTATTAACGAACTGAGCCGGCGCATTTCTGCTTTGAGTAATCCCGTGGCATTATCGAGGCTATTGGATTTAAATGAATTGCTGCAAACTAATTCCGCCAGCGTGTCGATTTTGTGGGCGGGAGAATACTTTTGCGGCTTCATTTCGTAAAGATGAACGGCATGACCGCGCCGCAAAATCTGCCAGGCCGCTTCACAGCCGGCAAGACCACCGCCAATAATAATTACTGGTTTATTTTCAACCATTAGCTGTTAATCTTTTCTCGGCGCTCGGTGTTTATTCGTGAAACATCAAGTATAATGAAACTCAGATATTACAAGCGCAGCACAGTAATATCTGAAAGTTGAATTATCCCACGCGCGAAGCTAAGTGGGACTGTAGCAAAGTGCGTTGAAGCTTGCTTTGGGGATCATGCCTGTGGTTCGCCAGATTTATTTTTAGGCATTTTTTTTATGTTTTTACATTCGGGATAACCGGTGCATCCCAGGAACTGGCCATAGCGGCCGCGCTTGATGGCCATTGGCTTACCGCAATTTTCGCAGACTTCTTCAGTGAGTTCAGCTTCCTGCGTTGTTACCTTGCCATCCTTGCCCATTTTTTTGATGTTTTTGCATTCGGGATAACCGGTACATCCCAGGAATTGGCCATAGCGGCCGCGTTTGACTGCCATCGGCTTGCCGCACAATTCGCAAACTTCGTCCGTTGTCGGCGCTTCCTGTGCGACGATTTCACCATTTTCATTTTTTGTCGCGTTCATGGTATTTTTGCATTCCGGATAGCCCGAACAGGCTAGAAACTGTCCGAAACGCCCCTCTTTGACAATCATGTTCTTACCACATTTGTTGCATTTAATTTCCGTTGTCTGTTTTTCCACGTGTTTTACCTTCCCGTTTTCGTCATGTGTAAAGTTCATTGTGTTTTTGCATTCCGGATAATTGGAACAGCATAGAAATCTCCCGTTTTTCCCCCATTTGATCACCATGGGTGAATTGCATTTTTCGCAAACCAGGTCGGTCGGAGTCTCTTCCGTCTTGACATTGCGCATTTCGTCTTTTGCTTTTTTCAATTCCTGGGCAAAAGGGTTGTAGAAGTCTTGAAGGGTTTTCACACGCTGACTGGAACCGTCTTCAATCATATCTAGTTTGTTTTCCATGTCGGCGGTAAAAGCGATGTCCAGAACCGTCGGAAAGCTTTGGACTAAAAGTTCGGTGACAACCTTGCCCAATTCCGTCGGGAAGAATTTACCTTTTTCCAGACGCACATATTCCCGATCCTTAATAGTGGAAAGAATATTGGCGTAGGTGCTTGGCCGTCCGATTCCCTTCTCTTCCAGCTCACGAACCAACGATGCTTCCGAAAAACGGGGTGGCGGCTGCGTAAATTTTTGTTCCATATTTAATTTAAGCAACTTCAATTGTTCGGCTTCTTTAACCTCCGGCAGAAGCTTTCCCAAATCGTCGTTTTCTTCCTTTTCATCCTTGCCTTCCGTGTAAACAATCGTAAAGCCCGGAAATTTCAATACCTGTCCCTGAGCTCGGAAGATGCAGTTGGCTCCGGCAATATCAATAGTTGTCTGATCGAAAACAGCCGGATTCATCTGGCTCGCCACAAACCGGTTCCAGATCAGTTGATAGAGTCTGAATTCATCATTAGATAGATATTCTTTGATGTCCTGCGGCTTGTAAGCCATAGTCGAAGGCCGGATTCCTTCATGCGCGTCCTGTGCTTTTTGCGCGTTTTTGTATGTGTGCGGTTTGGCCGGAAGATAATCGGGCGAATAGTTTTCTTTAATGTAGTCACGCACTGCTGCAAGGGCTTCATCGGCAATGCGGTTGGAGTCTGTTCTCATATAAGTAATTAAACCGACAGAGCCGTCCTCACCCAGTTCGATACCTTCATATAATTTTTGAGCGACCATCATGGTCTTCTTCGCGGAAAAACGAAGCCAGCGCGATGCTTCCTGTTGTAATTTACTGGTGGTGAAGGGTGGCAGGGCCGAGCGTTTTAATTCTTTCTTCTCCAGCTTCTCTACGACGAAAGAAGCTTTTTTTAAGGTTTCGGCAAGTTTTGCTGCCTGCTCGCCATTGACGACTTTTGCTTTCTTGCCGTCTATCTTGAGTAGCTTGGCGTCAAACGGTGGCGGATTGTGTCCTTCAAATTGTGCCAGCAGGTTCCAGTATTCTTCCGGGACAAATTTATTGATTTCATCTTCTCTTTCACAGATCATTCGGACAGCGACAGACTGAACCCGCCCGGCGCTGAGTCCTCTTTTGACCTTATCCCAGAGGAGGGGGCTGATTTGATAACCAACCAGCCGATCCAGAATGCGGCGGGTCTGCTGCGCTTCATATTTATTAAAGTCCAGCTCGAGGGGATGATTAATCGCTTCCAGCACTGTATTTTTGGTGAGATCATTAAAGAGGACACGATATATTTTTTTGTTTTTGGCATTGACCACTTCGGATATATGCCAGGCGATGGCTTCGCCTTCACGGTCGGGATCAGGAGCCAGATAAATGGTGTCAGCGCTTTTAGCAGCTTTTTTCAGTTCATCAATGGTCTTCTTTTTGGCTTCAATTACACCATAAGTAGGTTCAAAATTATTTTCCAGATCAATACCCAGAGTGCTTTTCGGCAGATCTTTAATATGTCCCATGGAGGCAACAACATTAAAACCGCTGCCCAGATATTTTTTTATTGTTTTAACTTTTGTGGGAGATTCCACAACAATTAACGAGTTAGCCATAAACAACTCTCCTTCGTTATCCGGCGCACGATATAAATGGAAGAACGTATTTTGTAAAGCATTAATTTATACGGGAAAAAATTTTCCCCGGATGCTGTTTAACAATTCCTTTTAACTCCAGAGCCATCAAGGTACTTAAGATGTCAGCAGGCGATAACCCTGAAGTAGAAATCAGCTCATCAACATGAATATGTTTACTGGAGATAAAATCAATAATCTGTTGTTCAATAGTGTTTAGATTTCCCTTCTTCTTAACTGTTTTTGTTTGTTGAGTAGATGCTGAAGTCGTTGGGAATGGTTTTTTTTCTAATTGGGGCCATATTTCCTCTATAATATCATCGGCATTTTCAATTAATTTGGCTCCCTGCTTGATCAATTTGTTAGTTCCACGCGAACTTGCGGCGTCAATGCTGCCGGGTACGGCAAAGACTTCCCTTCCTTGTTCTAAAGCAAACCTTGATGTAATGAGAGAACCGCTTTTTTCTCCGGCTTCTACCACCAAGACGCCATAGGATATACCGCTAATTATGCGATTACGAGTCGGAAAATTGGCTGAGCGCGGCGGTGTACCCAGAGGAAATTCGGAAATAACGGCACCGCTTTGAATGATATCAGCAAACAATTTCTTGTTTTCTGGTGGATAAACAACATCCAGTCCACTGCCCAAAACGGCTATTGTTCTGCCCTGTGCAGCAAGCGCTCCACGGTGAGCCGCGGAATCAATTCCCCGCGCTAAACCGCTGACTATAGTTAGACCTTTGCGGGCCAGATCACGGCTAATCTTTTCCGTAGTGTATTTGCCGTAAGTGCTGGCTATTCTGGATCCGACTATGGCAATATTTATATCAGCTTTCGTGAGAGAGCCCCGAACATAAAGAAAAGGAGGCCGATCATAAATATTTGCGAGTTTTGCCGGGTAATAGTCGTCTTGATAAGTAATTATATTAATTTCGTTCTTATTCAGGAACTCGAGATCACGGTTGATTTTGTTCCAATCTTTAAATTTGGTGATATCCGCGGCTATTTTTTTTGTAATTCCATTAATTTCTGTTAACTTGGAAGTAGAAGTTTTAAAAATAGAAGGTAGAGAACCAAACTTATCCACCAGGGTTATAAAGGTAATGTTACCGATTCCCGTGATAGATTTTAAAGCAATCCAATATTTTAAGATATCGTAATTCATAGTTGTTTGATCGAAAGCATAATTAGTAAACTCTATGCCTTCGAAGTGTTATGATGAAAAATTGCTGGCAAGTTACATCTTGTTTGTAATTCATGTCAAGTATTTTGAATAAGATGTTTATTTTAATGTAATGATAATAGAAAGATAAACAAACTAATTGCAACTGGATTTTACTCTAAACATTGATGACAGACGTGATTTAGTTTACTAAGAGATTCAAAATAGTTGCTTAAATTTCATCTTTGAGTTAGTAGTCAATCAGCTATTTTAAGGGGTATTTATGATTTGGATAAAAAAATATTTTATTTTCATTGTTATTGCGCTAACAATTTTCCCCATTACTGTAACTGCTCAAGATAGTCCTGGACAAAATCAGTCTGTTATTAAGCAAGGTGAGCTTAACGTTAAAAGTCCTGGAAATGAGATCGGAGATTTTTCGCGACCGGTTTTATCAATAACGCCGAGGGAATTTAGTCTGGGAACAATAGTTCCGGGTGAAGCCGGTGCCGGATTATTTACATTAAAAAATATGGGAGCCGGCATTTTAAACTGGTCAACAGACCGGCCGGAAGGCTGGATTACGTCGGAAGGTGCGCCATTGACGGGCGTGGTGGAAAAAAAAGAAGATTATTTACGTATTGAAATCCGGGTACTGCCGGGAGAATCTTTGTTGAATGATAATAAATCAGATAGCGCACTTTACAATGTAGAAATGAAACTAGAAGCCGAAAATGGAGAACTAGTTTGCAGCAAGAATTTGTCGGCTGGAACCTATAAAGAAGCAATTAAAATTAATTCTGCCGGTGGACTAAGAACGATTTTTGTCACGTTTTCCATAGTTTCTACCCAGGAAGCTGCTTTGATTAATTTAAATCCCTTGAGAATGGATATGGGCAGCATTTCACCGGGGAAAACTATTTCCAAAAAAATAAGAGTGACCAATAAAGGTAAGGAAATGTTAACTTGGTCGGTAGCTTTACAAAAACCTAAACGTGGTGAAAACCCGGCAACCTTCAAAAAAGGCCGGTATATATCTTTTGTCAATAATGAAGTCCGGGACAACGGGACTTATGTCGTACCTGGACATCTAAAAGAAGTAATTGACTTGATGGGCAGATGGACTGGGAATGACGGCTACCCCTCAAGTGCGGAAGGTGAAAGTTCTATTAAGCTCCGTTTTAATGGGACGGGAATAATCCTTTATCTGGTAACTTATCCCGACGATGGCAAATTAAGCATATATCTTGATGAGCAATTAATCAGTAACCGTAAATGGGTTAATGATCTAAAAGAGAAACAAGGAGAATTGCCGATTGTGGAAGGGCTTGTTGACGGCCCTCATGTTCTTACAATCGTGACTAACGATAGCCGTTTAGTATTTGAGGGCGTAAAGATACTGGGGAAAAACATAATTCGTATGCCTGCCGGTAGGATAACCATAGTGCCTAATTCCGGAACGATAACCAGTCAAACTAGTTATCTTAACGTTACTTTAAATGCCGGACAGATGATGCCGGGGTATTATGGGGATAATATCATATTCAATGCCAATGGTGGAGACGGGATGGTCGAAGTATTTGTAGAAGTGATACCCGATAGTGTACCAAGGGCTATTGATATTTTCCGGTATTCTAAAGGGTTGGATTATTTATTTACCGCCAATCCTCAAGCAGAAACAGAAATGATTAATAGAAACGGTTATGCTAAAGACGGAATAGCTTTCCGGCTGTTTGTGCCCGAAACACCGGGGACAACGGCCTTTTACCGCTGGTATAATTCACAAAAAAATGGGCATTTTTATCATCATGATAATGCCGGAGGCGGGAAGAATCTGCAGGGATATATATTTGAAGGTTCATTGGGCAACATCGCCACATCAAAGCTAACCAATACCAGAGAACTTTATCGTTGGTATAATCCGGAAAGCGGCCGTTATTTTTATACAACTGATCCCAAAGCAGAAAATGTTAGAAAAAATGGATACAGGTTTGACGGTATCGCCGGTTATGTTAAATAATAAGTAATCCATTCAGTATTTGACCTTGACAAAAAATAGCAGAGAAGATAATAGGCTAAGTCTTTTTTATGCATAGGTTCTAATATTTGCGCCTGTAGCTCAGCTGGATAGAGCAACGGACTTCTAATCCGTGGGCCGAGAGTTCGAATCCCTCCAGGCGCACCAAGGCGAAAATGGTGGGTGTAGCTCAA
>JBEKMF010000065.1:0-13453 GCA_050008655.1 Smithellaceae bacterium | reverse complement strand
AAATTAAGAAGATAATCGGCCAAGAAAAGCCCAAAAAACCATATAGTGATTGCGAAATAGTGGATCTGCTGAAAGAAAACGGCATCGATATCGCCCGCCGCACTGTTGCTAAATACAGGGAGATGATGGGCATTTTACCTTCATCGAAAAGGAAAAAATATTTTTAGAATGATTATAAGTAATTATTTTATTCGTGAAACTCCAATTCCGAAAGCGAAGCGTATAACCTAAAGGTCACGCGTCGGAATTGGCAAGTTGAACAATCCCGCCATAGGCGGAGGGTATGGTCCGCGGCTTGTTTTTGCGTTCATGCCCGTGATAAAAGAAAAAATAAAAAACAATTGACTTTTGGTTTTTACATCAATATATGACTGACCTTTATTGTCATCCCGGTGTTAAGCTGTCATCCTGTAATGTCGGGGAGATGGATGTAAAGAGGGAGGAAAAATAATGAAAATTTCGGTAACTTTCAGAAGCAGTGAAGGTGAGAAATGGCAAAAAGTTTACGCGGAAGAAAAAATTCGGAAGCTAAATAAATATGTAGATGCGCCGGCCGAAGCTCATATCATCCTTTCTATGGAAAAATTCAGGAATTTTGTGGAAATAAATCTGAGCGCCAATGGGTGGAATGTAAATGCGAAGGAAGAAGCCAAAGACATGCATCTGGCGATTGATAACTGCATAGAGAAAATTGAAAAGCAGCTGAAAAAACAAAAGGAGAAAATCAGAGAACATAAGCCTAAAAGTATTCGCCGCGGTATGGAGAAAGTAAATGAAAGAGCGGAAACCGAAGAATCAGCAACGAACAAAATCGTGGAAATGCGTAAGATAGTATTAAAACCAATGACGCTTGATGAAGCGGTGATGGAAATGGAAGGAACCAAAAACCACTTTATAATCTATCGGGATTCTTCTTCGGAAAAAGTAAGTTTGGTTTACCGTCACGATGACGGGAATTATACCCTGATCGAAACAAACAGCTGAGGTCTGCAAAATGCAGCTGGATCAGATTTTTAATAGTAAATTTGTTAATGATAACTTGTCGGCTAAAAACAAAACCGAAGCCCTACAAGAGTTGGTTGATATAATAATCCAGGGAGGGCTTAAACTCGATTCTCCCGCGGTTATAGAAGTTTTAAAACAGAGAGAAAATCTCGGTTCCACAGGAATAGGTGACGGTGTTGCCATTCCTCACGGTAAAATACCCACCCTGGAAGAACTTGTCGTTGCTTTCGGACGCAGCAAAGAAGGCATTGCCTTTGATTCCGCCGACGGCAAGCCCGCCCATCTTTTTTTCCTGCTTTTGGCGCCGGAAAATTCGGCCGGTCAGCATTTAAAAGTTTTGGCTAAAATTTCGAAAATGTTGAAAGCGCCTGATTTTCGCAAAAAGCTATTGGAAGCAAAGTCCCGGGGCGACTTGTACAAAATAATTATTGATCAGGATGAATCCTGTCTCCTTTAATTCGATATATTTCACCTCAGATAATAACAGCGCTTAGGAATGATCAGCTTTTAAACGAGCATTGTTTACAAAACTTTTGGGAAGGGTTAATTAGCCAAGAAATGCAAGAGATGGCGAATTTTCATGGCGTTGTTTTTGAATGTCAGGGCAGGGGCATATTAATTACAGGGGCCAGTGGAATAGGAAAAACAACATCAGCTTTAGTGTTGGTTAAAGAAGGTAATTACTGGATTGCCGATGATATTACCGTTGTTAAAAGAAATGAGAAGGGGGAATTAATTGCCCGCGGCCATGCGAAAATCAAAAACCTGTTGCATACAAGAGAAACGGGAATCGTTCCCGTAAAAAAAATATTGAATTCCGATAGGATTAAAAGAGAGACAACTCTTGCGGGAATTATAGAAGTTAGAAGGGTCGGGGTATCCCACTTCTCTTTAGATAGCAGAGAGACGGAAATCCTGGGAACTAAATTACGTTGTGTGCAGGTAAGAATTCCATTTTCTGGCTATTTTGATAAAAATCTGCTAAAAAAAGCCATTCAGCAGTTTAAAAAGGATAGTTGAATGAAAAATCTGCGAGTTGTAATTATCACAGGCCTCTCCGGCTCCGGCAAAAGTACAGCCTTACGGGCATTGGAAGATATCGGCTTTTTTTGTGTGGATAACCTGCCTGTCGTTCTGCTGCCCAAATTCCTTGATATCACCATCCATTCCTCACCGGAAATAGATCGAGTAGCAATGGTTATGGATCTGCGCGAAAGAAGTTTCCTCGATAAGTACCAGCGAATATTTACGCGCTTGAAAGACAAGGGTTACAAAATCGACATTCTTTTCCTCGAATCCAGTGACGATTCTCTTTTACATCGGTTTAGCGAAACAAGACGTATTCATCCTCTTTCTGAAAAAGGTCCCATCATAGAGGGCATCCGGTTGGAGAGAGAAAAATTGTTGTCCTTGAAACAAATGGCGGATAAAATTATCGATACAACTTCCAGTAACGTTCACCAACTAAAAGATATAGTACAGAGGCATTTTCTTCCATCTTCCGGATATAATAAAATGGTCATTAATGTTACTTCCTTCGGCTATCGCTACGGATTGCCCGCCGATGCCGATCTTGTTTTTGACGTCAGGTTTTTGCCCAATCCTTACTTTGTTGAAAATTTAAAAAACTTCGATGGCCACCATGCCGCCGTTAAAGACTATGTTTTGCAGAACAAAGAGAGCAAGGAATTTTTAGGGAAAATATTGGACTTAATGGTCTTACTGATTCCTCTCTATGAAAAAGAAGGAAAAGTTCGTTTAAATGTTGCCTTGGGCTGCACAGGCGGGAAACACCGCTCTGTGGTTATGGCCAATGAATTGAGTTCTTATTTTGTGGCGAAGAAATATGTGGTCAATTTAAACCATCGCGACATCAATAAAAGCTGACTAAGAAGCATATTTTTCTATTGATATTATTTCCGATCCGGTGCGGATTCCACCATTCCAGGGGATTGACAAATTGTCCGCCGACAATAATGCTGAGTTGATATTCAAAGTAAAATTAAAAGATAAACCCTTACGCACAGCGCCATTTTCCAGGCAGTTATGCCTTGATCTTGTGATAAAACGCTGTTATATTCCTATAGTAATCAACCACTGAGGCAAGATTATGCTTAAAGGAAAGAAAATTGTTTTGGGAATTACGGGGGGAATTGCTGCTTATAAATCGGCGGAATTAACACGTGCGCTGATTAAGGAAGGAGCGCAGGTAAAAGTCATTATGACGAAGAGCGCAACAGCGTTTATTTCTCCCTTAACCCTGCAAACTCTTTCCGGCGGTATGGTTTATACGGAAATGTTTGCGCCGACCGATAAATATGACATGGCTCATATTGCTCTGGCACAATTTGCCGATGCATTTGTTATAGCGCCGGCAACGGGCAACATAATCGGAAAAATCGCCTCAGGCATCGCCGATGATCTGCTCTCGACGACGGTTATGGCTGCCGCTAAGCCAACTTTGATTTGTCCGGCAATGAACGACAAGATGCTAGAAAATACTATTGTGCAGGAAAATATCAGCAAACTGAAAAATCATGGGTATGTCGTTATGGATAGCGGCGTGGGAGAATTGGCCTGTAAAACCGAAGGCGCTGGCCGTCTTCCTGACGTTCCGGAAATTGTCGAAGAAATTGAATCGCTATTGACTCCTAAAGATTTTGCCGGGGAAAGAGTTTTAATCACTGCCGGACCGACGGAAGAACCGCTGGATCCGGTGCGGTTTATTACCAATATGTCATCGGGGAAAATGGGTTACGCCTTGGCCAGAGTTGCCGGCAGGCGCGGCGCTCGAGTAACTTTGATTACCGGACGAACCTCGTTGCCTTTTCCCAAGACGGAAAAAATAATCGAGGTACGCACGGCGCGCCAGATGCAGAAAGCCGTGTTGGAAAATTACAGAAACTCGACTGTCATTATCAAGGCCGCCGCTGTAGCTGATTACAGACCGAAGGTGCTCTCCAAGGAAAAAATAAAAAAGGACAAAAAATATCTTTCTTTGGAGTTGGAAAAAAATCCGGATATAATCGCGGAAATTGGAAAAAATAAAGGCCAACGCATATTGGTCGGATTTGCCATGGAAACGCAAAATCTTTTAGCCAATGCCCGGGCAAAACTCCAAAAGAAAAATATGGATTTGATTGTCGCCAATGACTTGCGCCAGGATGGCGCAGGTTTTCAAACCGATACTAATATAATTACGATAATCGATAACAAAGACAAGGCCGAATCTTTGAGCAAAATGACCAAAATCGAAGCAGCGGAAGAAATTCTGAATCGCGTTAAAAACCTAATTAAGAAGAAAGGCGGCGGCAAGAAATAATGGCGGAATTATTTTTGTTACCATCCAACAGTCAACTGCGGGAAGAATTGCTCTGCGTTGTTAAGGCAATCAAGGGACACGTTGTAAATCAAGACAGCTTATCCGTCGGTCTGGAATGGGGGAAAAAATCGCCACCGCCCCCTCCAATCGAAAATCTTACCGGTAATAAAGAGGCAGACTTAGAAAAAATATACCAGGAGATGAAGATTTGCCATCTCTGTCCGCTGGGGAAGACAAGACGCAATTTAGTATTTGGCGCTGGAAATCCTTCCGCGCACATTGTTTTTGTAGGCGAAGCTCCCGGGGCCGATGAAGATGAACAGGGTTTGCCTTTTGTCGGGAGAGCCGGTCAACTTTTAACGAAAATCATAGAGGCTATGGGCTTGAAACGCAAAGATGTTTATATCTGCAATATACTCAAATGTCGTCCACCCGGTAATCGCAATCCTTTGCCTAATGAGATCGGGTTGTGTGAGCCGTTTTTAAAGAGGCAATTGCAAGTTATTTCGCCTCAGGTAATCTGCGCTTTGGGAACTTTTGCTGCGCAAACGCTTCTAAAAACCGATATTCCGATAACCGTGTTGCGGGGCCGCTTTCATTCTTACGAAGGCATAAAATTAATGCCGACGTACCATCCGGCGTATCTCCTGAGAAATCCCTCAGCAAAAAAACTTGTCTGGGCGGATGTCCAAATGGTGATGAAAGAAATTTCGGCTTAGGCCCTCAACGGCGATATGTAAAAGGGGGATAAAATGTACAAAAAAATAATTTATACACTGGCAGTAATATTAGTATTAATACTAATATTATTAAGCGGCGGTGTTTGGGGCGAGGAGAAAAAACCTGTATTTAACGTGATTAAAGTTGAAGGTGTGATCACGTCGCCGACGGCAAAATATATAGCCAACAGCATTGAAGAGGCGCAAAAAGCCGATGCTGAAGGAATTATTATCTTGCTGGATACGCCGGGGGGAATGGATACAGCGATGCGGGACATTGCCAAGAGCATTCTTAACGCTCCTTTGCCGGTAATCGTTTTTGTTTATCCTCCTGGTGCGCGCGCCGCATCTGCCGGAGTCATTATTACAGAGGCTGCTCATATCGCCGCCATGGCGCCCGGTACAAATATCGGTGCCGCTCATCCTGTGGCGATTGGTATCGGCAGCGAAGGTATGGATAAAACCATGTCTAAGAAAGTAGAAAATGATGCCGCCGCATATGCCCGCAGCATTGCCAAAACAAGAGGCCGTTCTGAAGAGTGGGTGGAAAAAGCTGTGCGCAAAAGTGAATCCATAACTGCCGACGAGGCCCTCGAACTAAATGTCATTGATTTTGTCGCGCCGGATGTAGATAAGCTTTTGGCGGCAATCGATAAAGAAGAAGTAAATCTGGCCAGCGGCAAAAAGAAAATATCGACAAAAAATGCGATAATCAATAATAGAGAGATGGGAACACGGCAGGGAATCCTGTCAGCTATTTCCGATCCCAATATTTCTTATATTCTTTTATTGATTGGCCTGGCGGGATTGTATTTTGAACTCTCTACGCCGGGTGCGATTTTACCCGGAGTAATCGGCGGGATATCGCTGTTGCTCGCGTTTTTCGGCCTATCCACATTGCCGGTAAATTACACGGGAATTTTGCTGATTATTTTCGGCGTTATTTTATTTATTGCGGAGATAAAAGTTATGAGTCACGGCATACTTACTGTTGGCGGTGTAATTTCATTAGTTTTGGGATCATTACTTATGTTTGATTCTCCCGAACCCGCATTGCGGATTTCTTTCCAGGTTTTAATTCCGGCTGTAATATTGGTTTCCGGTTTTTTTGTCGTTGTTATTTGGATGGCGATTAAAGCGCAAATGCGCAAGAAATCGACAGGCCCGGAAGCAATGATCGGTGCACAAACTGAAGCGCTGACCGATATTGCCAACGAAGGGAAAGTATTTATTAAAGGAGAATACTGGAAGGCGACAAGTGCAAAGCCGATTAAAAAAGGAGCAAAAGTAAAAATTGTCAAAATTGAAGGTTTGAACTTGCTGGTAGAAGAAATAAAATAAATCAACAGAAGGAGGAATATTGAAATGTTTGGAGCTATAACTGTACCGATGATATTTGTAATCGTGGTGGTTTTTTTGTTTTTGGCTTCCGCGATAAAAGTATTGAATGAATATGAAAGGGCTGTAGTTTTTCGTCTTGGACGAATTCGCGACGTCAAAGGCCCCGGCTTGATCATTATAATTCCTGTGGTTGACAGGGTAGTAAAGATCGACATGCGGACAATTACGATGAATGTGGAGCCGCAGGATGTTATTACGAAAGATAACGTATCCATAAAAGTTAATGCCGTTGTGTATTTCCGTGTTGTGGATGCCAATGCCGCGGTCATCGATGTCGAAAATTATCTGTACGCCACATCCCAGCTTGCCCAGACCACCCTCCGCAGTGTCTGCGGGCAGGTGGAGTTGGATGAGATTCTCTCGGCACGGGAAAAGATCAATATGCAATTGCAGGAAATCCTGGATCGCAGTACCGAGCCCTGGGGTATTAAAGTATCATTAGTGGAAGTGAAACAGATAGATCTGCCCGAGGAGATGAAAAGGGCCATTGCCAAACAGGCAGAAGCGGAAAGAGAACGGCGCGCCAAGGTCATCAATGCTGAAGGCGAATTCCAGGCCGCACAAAAGCTTATTGAGGCAGCAGCTTTGATGGAAACGCAGCCTATGTCGCTGCAACTGCGTTACTTGCAGACATTGAATCAGATTGCTGCGGAACACAATTCTACGACGTTATTTCCCATACCCATTGATTTGTTTAAGCCCTTTCTGAAGTTAGCGGAGAAATTATAAGCCACGGGAATGAACTACAAAGTGCGCTTTGTAGTTCATTCCCTCCGCTTTGCGGGATAACCCCAGTAGCCTTTGGCTATGGGATTAATTCAGCTTACAGATATTACTGCACTGCGTTTGTGGAGTACCTCCGTAAGGAGCCGAAGGCTATTTTCAACGACACGACATCCCGCAACGGGATAATATTTGAGTTTCATTAAAATTGGAGTTTCAACAACTAATGCGGCCGGAGTAAAATCCGGCCGCTTAAAGATAACACGAATAAGGAGACTTTTTTATGGCGAAACAAAAACATAATGTGCTTACTGGCGGCATGATTTTAATTACTTTAGGCGTTTTGATTTATTTGACCAAAGCGGAAATTTATCCCTTCCGACAGACCTGGCCGATATTGCTCATTGTTGTCGGTATCTGCACACTGATTCAGAGAGTCAAAGATGTTGGTGGATGGTTTATTACTATTGTCGGTGTAGTGTTCCTCATCACCGAATTTTATGGTCTTGAGCTTTATAAGCTTTCCCAATATATATTGCCGGCTATATTAATTTTGCTGGGCATTTTCGTATTATTAAAACGCCGGAAACACGACTCTTAATATTTTTGTAATTGTTTCCAAGGAGCTTGCATTTATGTCTATTGCCCGAAAGATCAAATCATCCATTTCGAAATCATCGATGATCAGAAAAATGTTTGAAGAAGGCGCGCAGATGAAAAAGAAGCATGGCGCCGATAAAGTTTACGATTTCAGTCTGGGCAATCCCAATGTAGAGCCGCCGAATGAATTCAAGAAAGAGCTGATCGCGCTTGCGCATGAAGTGATAGCACTGAAGCACGGCTATGCGCCCAACGCTGGTTTTGCCGAAACCCGCCAAGCGATTGCTGACAAAATTAACAGAACCTACGGCTTGCACCTTACTGCGGACCATGTGCTGATGTCCTGCGGGGCGGCCGGTGCTTTAAATGTGATTTTCAAATCCATACTTGATCCTGAGGATGAGGTGATCGTGCCGATGCCGTACTTTCTCGAATATCCCTTTTATGTTGACAATTACAGAGGCGTCGTTAAATTCGTCAAGACTAATCCGGACTTTTCCCTTGATATAAAAGCGATAGGCGCGGCTATTAATGAAAATACAAAGGCAGTTTTGATCAATTCCCCGAATAATCCCACGGGAAAAGTTTACAGCCAGCAAAATATTGATGATCTGGCGAAACTCTTGACCGAGAAAAGCAAAGAGCTGAACAAGATAATTTATCTTGTCTCCGATGAGCCGTATGTGGAAATTGTCTATGATGATGTCGTTGTTCCGGGCATTTTGAAGGCTTACAAGAACAGCATCATTGCCTATTCTTATTCTAAAACCCTCTCTCTGCCGGGAGAAAGAATCGGCTATATCGCGATGAATCCCGAAATCGAACACGGCGCCGATCTGGTGAATGCTATGATTCTCTGCACGCGGATATTGGGTTATGTTAATGCGCCGGCGTTGATGCAAAGAATTATCGCGCGATTGCAGGATGCAAGAGTCGATACTAAGATTTATCAAAAGAAACGTGATCTTCTTTGTGAAGGATTGGCGAAGGCCGGCTATAAATTCGAAAAACCGGAGGGGGCGTTTTATTTATTTGTGCAAAGCCCGATTCCTGATGATGTGGCATTTGTAAAAACGCTGCTTCAAAAAAACATTCTTGTCGTTCCCGGCAGCGGCTTCGGTGGCCCCGGCTATTTTCGCATTGCCTTCTGTGTTGATGACGCAACGATTATCAATTCACTGGAAGGATTTGCGGAAGCAATCAATGACACTCGCTGATAATGAGACCCATGCTTCAGAAACAAAGTGCATAACCTAAAGGTCACTGCCGCTGAAGCTTTCAGGTCGAATTAATGAAACTCAAATATTACAAACGCAGTGCAGTAATATTTGTTAGTTGAATTATCCCACCTAAGGCGGAGGATATCGAAGATATCCGTGGTATCCCAGGAGCGTAGCGATTGTGCCTCTCGCTGAGAGCGAATGAAGTGACGCTAGAAGCTTAAGAGGAACAATCCCGCAAAGATAGCTGGCAGGGACGTGGGATCAAAGAATGCCAATAGCTGCCGAGACGGCCTTCATTCGGCTATCTTTGTTGGCTTCGTCGTCAGCTTCCTCGACGTATTATCATATACGCCTGCGGGGCTTCCTCCTTGCCGCCTCGATATCCTTCTGAACGCGACTCGGCATTAATTATATGAAGGCTATGAATATTTTTTTAATAATAGAAAATATTATTACATAAAGGTGAATTATGCGTATTGAAAATATTTTAATGATTATAGTACTGTGCTCGGCGTATTTATCACTTGTTTTATATTATTGTATAGTCATGTCAAGCAAGAGAAGGGGAATTCGGGGGAGATAACACTTAATTATTAACACCATTGAATCAACGATAGCATATTATTCCATTCCAAATTCAAGATAATGCCAGGGCAGCAAGGCCTTTCTATATTTCAATTGGTAATATTCAATTTTCCCTACTTTATGAATTTATTGACTTGTGGGTGTAGTCAATAACCAACACATTTTATTTTTTCTTTGATCACTCCTGAACATTATAAATTGAAAGCTGCTACACATGCTCATGAGTTGTTAATCTGGATTTAAATAACAAATAGCATTTGCATTTTTATTGTGAATTTGTTTAATTTATGAAACCAATTTAGATGAGGTGGAAAATGAAAAAATTATTATGTGTATTTTCGTGTTTCCTATTTTTTGCGGCCGTATCCTCGACTACACTGGCTGCGGAAAGAACTGTGCAACTGACTATTCCCGGCTGTTTATCCTGTAACTCCAATAGCAGAATAGGTGCTATCCTGAAAAAAATAAAGGGTGTGAAAAAATACGAAAATAAGGGACACGATATATTGTTAGTCACTTTTGATGACGAAAAAACCACTCTTAGTATCATCATTAATGAGCTCAAAAGAGGGAAGTTTACGGCAACGGGTGAACCAATTTATATCAAGTGATGCCCAATTTATCGGAAAAAAAAGAGAAGTTCGTATATTAATACATTAGGTATTAATCAAATGTTTGATCTTACATCAAAATATCATTTCGTTTTTAGCGATATGCAGATAAATTTATTGCTTATGCTAATAGAAGGGTATGTTAATGGTGCTGAGCTTCAGATAAGCCGAATTGAAAGGACAAGGAGATTAAACCAAAAAACACTATCTTCAATAACAGAGATAAGATGCAATTGAACACTGCGACAAAATATTTTATAAATATTTAATGCTGAAATCCCGAAATTCGCCAACGTATGGTTCTTCCTTGGTCGTAACATTTTCGACTCGGGCACGTGGCGGGCCGTTATGGCACCAGGCTATCATTTTATCCACGTTTTCATCATCGCCCTCAAAAACTGACTCCACTCGGCCATCTTGCATATTTCTCACCCAACCGTTAAGGTTGAAGCCCATTGCCGCGCGCTGAGTTTCCGCGCGAAAAAAAACTCCCTGGACTCGGCCGCTGACATAGACGTGAACCCTCTTCATTATTTTTTCTTTCCGATTAATTTTAAAAAATCTTCCTCGCTAATAATCTTGATGCCGGAAGACCTGGCTTTGTTCAACTTAGATCCGGGCTCACTTCCGGCGACTACATAAGTCGTTCTCTTGGTTACGCTGGAATGAACCATGCCACCTAAATTTTCGACAAGAGCTTTGGCTTCATTTCTGCCCATACCCTCCATTGTACCTGTGAAAACAAATGATTTTCCCTGCAGAGGGGCATTACCCACTATTTCTTTCTTTTGCGGTGTTACGCCTGCTTTGCTAAATTTTTTCATGACGTCAATATTCTTACGTTCGTGAAAGAACTCCACAATGCTTGCCGCGATTTCCGGACCGATTTCATTGATTGCCGTTAAATCCTCAACTTTCGCAGCTATTAAATTTTCCATTCTTCCGAAGTGCGCAGCCAGCAGTTTAGCGGTGCGCTCACCCACATGGCGGATACCCAGAGCGTAGATAAATTTATCCAACGGCGGATTTTTGGAGTTTTTAATGGAATCAAGAAGATTTTGCGCGGATTTTTCCGCTTGGCGGTCTAGTTCCAATAATTTCTCTCTGGTCAAAAAGTAAAGATCGGCCGGATCAGCAATTAATTTGGCGTCAAAAAGCTGGGCGGAAACTTTTTCGCCCAGGCCTTCGATATCCATGGCGCCGCGCGAGGCAAAGTGACGGATGTGTTCCTTTAGTTGAGCCGGGCAGGACATGTTGACACAGCGGTGGGCGACTTCGCCTTCCAAACGCACTATTTGGGAATTGCATTCCGGGCAATGCTTGGGCATTTTAAATCTTTTCGCCCCAACTGGTCTTTCTTCCGGAATAACCCGGACAACTTCCGGAATAACATCTCCCGCGCGCTGAATGATAACGGTGTCGCCGATACGGATATCTTTTTTAATAATTTCATCTTCATTATGCAAAGTAGCGCGGCTGACCATAACGCCGCCGACGTTAACCGGCCTCATGATGGCTACTGGTGTCAAGGTGCCCATACGTCCCACGCCGACAATGATATCTTTGATTACTGTTGTTTCCTGCGCCGCCGGAAATTTACAGGCTAGCGCCCAGCGGGGACTGCGCGAAACGTTGCCGAGAATATTTTGCAGTGTCAGATCATTGACTTTCAGCACAATGCCGTCAATTTCGTATGGGAGACTTTTTCTGATAAAGCCTATTTGTTCAAAATATTGAATACAGGCACTAATATCCTGCGCCTGTTCAATTAGTTTATTAACTGGAAAACCCCAGCCGGAAAGAACCTGTAACACCTCCCAGTGGGTGGAAAAATTAATGCCGCGGATATTGCCAATGCCATAGAAAAAAATATTGAGAGGACGGCGGGCGGTCAGTTTCGAATCAAGCTGGCGCAGGGAACCGGCGGCGGCGTTGCGCGGATTGGCAAAAGGCTCTTCCCCTTCTTCCATACGGCGTCGGTTTAATTTTTGGAAAGGCTCTCTTTCTATGTAAACTTCGCCGCGTATTTCTATAAAAGAAGGAATCGGTTTGCCTCCATTATTTTTCATTTTTAAAGGTAGGGAAGAAATAGTTTTGAGATTTTGCGTGACGTCTTCTCCGGTCGCGCCGTCGCCGCGCGTAGCCCCTCGTGTAAAAAAACCGTTTTCATAAATCAGATTTACGGCCAGACCGTCAAGTTTGGGTTCAGCAACATAGGAAATCTTATCCACGTGGGCCAGACGCTTGATGCGACTGTCGAATTCAATAATTTCCTCATTAGAGAAAGCATTGGCTAAACTCAGCATTGCTGAAGGATGGCTAAAAGCGGCAAATTTATTGAGCGGAGCGGCTCCAACACGTTGGGTAGGGGATGAAGCAATATCTTCATCCGGATATTGTATTTCCAACTCTTGCAATTCCCGCATTAAGCGGTCATATTCGCTATCGGATATTTCTGGATTGTCTTGTTGATAGTACCGCTTGTTGTGGTATTCGATGATTTTTCTTAAATCGGCGATTCTTTTTAAAACGGTATCTTTTTCCATATTAAAATATTAACTTTACTTAATACTAAAGTCAAATTAAAAGCTTTTCCTCAAAAATATCAAGCCAAGCATTTATTCCTGAAGATAGTGTCGTTTCAGTTCGTTTCTGGATATGGTGTCATTTATCCCGATACACTGCGTGATCGGGATAATTCAACTAAGACCTTTCAGTTCACTTCGTTCCTGAAAGGTGAGGTTCATTATAAATAAGACTTGTTTTTTTTGTGTCTTGCCGCTAGTAATTCCAGAGTTGATTATGGAAGAGAAGAAGGTAAAGGTTGGGGTCATTTCCGACACTCATCTGACAGGTTATAATGATAAAGTGAGAAAGTGCATCGTTGAACATTTCAGCGATGTAGATATGATTCTTCATGCGGGAGATTTGGTTGATCTGAATGTTTTGGATATTTTTAAGGGGAAAGAAGTAAAAGCTGTATGCGGCAACATGGATAGCCATTCAGTCAAAGAAAAATTGCCTGAGTATTTGCTTTTTGAAATAAAAGGATTTAAATTCGTCCTGATTCACGGCTGGGGATCTCCCTGGGGTATTGAAGAAAAAATATTGGCCAGATTTAATGATGTGGATTGTATTGTTTATGGACATACTCATAAGCCGGCAAATTATAAAAAGGGCAATGTGTTGTTCTTTAATCCCGGCTCGGCGGTAGATAGACATTTTGCGTCTTCCAAGACTATCGGCATATTAGAAATTGACAAA
>JBEKMF010000064.1:0-13470 GCA_050008655.1 Smithellaceae bacterium | reverse complement strand
CTGCAAATAGGTAAAGACAATGTCCTTTACTGTCGGGTGAAAGAAGGAAAGTTTGCCGCCAGGTTTTCCCGTAAAAGCTATTACCAACTGGCGCAATTTATCGAGCAGGCGGAAAATGAAGAAATTTTTTTCATCAATTTGAACGGCGAAAAATATTTCTTGGCGAATAATAAATGCTAAGATCACATTATAATGGAGGGTATAATGCTCGACGACGTAGTAAAAGAATCTTTAACATTCGATGATCTTCTCCTCGTTCCTTTGGCTTCCAGTATTTTACCGCGTGATGTCGATACTTCCACAAAATTAACAAGAAAAATTTCCTTGAATATCCCTATCATTTCGGCTGCAATGGATACGGTCACGGAATCACGTACAGCCATTTGCATGGCTCAAGAAGGCGGCATTGGCATAATTCATCGCAATATGAGCATAGAGCAGCAAGCCATCGAGGTAGACCGGGTCAAGAAATCGGAAAGCGGTATGGTTGTCGATCCAATAACAATAGAACCGGAGCAAAAAGTAAGCGCTGCACTGGAGCTGATGAGCAAATATTCCATATCCGGTGTCCCCGTGGTGAAGAAAGGGAAACTTGTCGGAATACTAACTAATCGCGATTTACGATTTGAAGAAAATTTAGATCAAACTGTTTCCAACGTTATGACCAAAAAAAATCTGATCACTGTGTCCGCAAACATTTCCTTGGAAGATTCCAAGAAGCTTCTCCATAAGCATAGAATTGAAAAATTATTAGTAGTCGATGATGAATATAATTTAAAGGGCCTTATTACGATTAAGGATATCGAAAAGATTCGCCGCTATCCTAGCGCTTGCAAAGATTCTTTAGGCAGACTGAGAGTTGGTGCCGCTGTAGGGATAATCGATAGGGAAGCCAGAATAGAAGCGCTGCTTTCGGTGGGAGCGGATGTCATCGTCATCGATGCATCGCATGGACACACAAGCGGTGTCATAAATGCCATTAAATCGACGAAAGCTAACTTTCCTAAATGTGAATTAATTGCCGGCAATGTTGCTACAGCAGAAGGGGCTAAAGCTTTAATTGATGCCGGTGTCGATGCGGTGAAAGTAGGTGTCGGCCCCGGTTCGATTTGCACAACCCGCATTATCGCCGGTGTAGGCGTTCCGCAGATGAGCGCCATTAGAGATGTATACAAAACGGCATCCAAGCATAACATTCCGGTAATTGCGGACGGCGGCATCAAATATTCCGGGGATATTGTCAAAGCAATTGGCTGCGGTGCACATAGTGTAATGGTCGGCGGATTGTTTGCCGGTACTGAAGAAAGTCCCGGGGAAACTGTTTTGTTCCAAGGAAGAAGCTATAAAGTTTACCGCGGCATGGGTTCGCTGGAAGCGATGAAACTGGGCAGTCGCGACCGTTACTATCAAGATGATATAGAAGGCCCCTCGAAACTTGTCCCGGAAGGAATTGAGGGCAGGGTGCCTTTCCGCGGTTCACTTTCCGCAAGCATTCTCCAATTGATCGGCGGATTCAAAGCAGGCATGGGTTATGTCGGTTGTAAAACAATACCGGAATTGATGGAAAAGGCTCGCTTTATCCGAATTACTCAGGCCGGTTTAAAAGAAAGCCATGTCCATGACGTAATCATTACTAAAGAAGCACCTAATTACTGGCTGGATTAATAACTTATAACTTTTTTTATCAGTATATTTATTTCCAACAAAGTGGAACTATGAAACACTCTGATTTTGTCCACCTTCATGTCCATACCCAATACTCTCTTCTGGACGGAATGATTCGCCTCGAAGATCTTTTCCAGAAAGCGCGCGAATATAAGATGCCGGCTATCGCTATTACCGACCATGGTAATATGTTCGGGGCGATTGATTTTTACCAGCAGGCCTACAAGCAGGGGATAAAACCGATAATCGGCTGCGAATTGTATGTAGCACCTCGCAGCCGCCTGGACAAAAGCTACTCCATCGGTGAAACGGCTAGGCATTTGATTGTTCTGGTAAAGAACATGCAAGGCTATAAGAATTTGATGAAGCTGACGACAGCGGGTTATTTGGAAGGTTTTTATTACCGGCCTCGAGTGGATAAAGAGATACTCAAAGAATGCTCCGAGGGCCTTATCGCTTTTAGCGCCTGTCTGCATGGTGAAATCAACGATTTAATCCTTAAAGGCAAGATGGATGAAGCTAAAGAAGCGGCGCGTTCCTATCAGGCAATTTTTGATGACAATAATTTCTTTTTGGAAATGATGGAAAACGGCATTCCGGAACAAAAAATCGCCAATAAAGCCTTGATGGAAATCGGCAAAGAATTATCCATTCCTCTCGTAGCTACTAATGATTGCCATTACTTAAACCGTGAACATGCCGAAGCTCACGATGTTTTACTCTGTATTCAAACCGGCAAGACGATCGAGGATAACGACCGTATGCGCTTAGGCACGGATCAATTTTATTTGCGTTCGCCCGAAGAAATGCACGAAATTTTTTCGCTTACTCCGGAAGCTTTATCCAATACGGTGAGTGTTGCCGAAAGATGTAATCTCTCATTGGAATTCGGCAAGTTTTACCTGCCAAATTTTGAAATTAAGAATCCGGAAGAAACTTTAAATGATTATCTGGAGCGTAAGGCGAGGGAAGGGCTCCAAAAGCTCCTGCCGGATATTTTAAAAGATCAAAAAGAAAGCGAGCGTGAAATCCGAGAAAAATATGAAAAACGTTTGCGTGAGGAGCTGGAAATAATCAAGACAATGGGTTTTGCGGGGTATTTTTTAATCGTTTCCGATTTTGTTAAGCACGCCAAGCACAATGATATTCCCGTAGGACCGGGACGCGGCTCGGCAGCAGGCTCTCTTGTGGCCTATGCCCTGAAAATCACCACCATCGATCCTATCCGTTATGCTTTATTTTTCGAACGATTTTTAAATCCCAACCGTATCAGCATGCCCGATATTGATATCGATTTTTGCCAGGAGGGCAGGGATGAAATTATTAAATACGTAACCGAAAAATACGGCAAAGATAAAGTTTCCCAAATTATCACGTTTGGAAAAATGCAGGCCAAGGCGGTCATCCGCGATGTCGGCAGAGCTCTGAATATTCCCTATGGCGAAGTGGATAAAATTGCCAAATTAGTTCCTAATGTTTTGAATATTACTCTGGATGAAGCAATAAAAACGGAGCCAAGGCTTGCCCAGGAGGCTAAAAATAATCCTCACGTGGCTAAACTTTTATCTTTATCGAGGATTCTGGAAGGTTTGAACCGCCATGCTTCCACTCATGCCGCCGGAGTTGTTATATCCGATGTGCCTCTGGTGGAGCGAGTTCCTCTTTGCATACCCAAAGATGAAATCGTTTCCCAATATTCAATGAACGACATTCAAACGGTCGGTATGACCAAATTCGATTTCCTAGGCCTTAAAACACTGACTGTCATTAAAAATGCGGTTAACTTCATTAAGAAATCAAATAATATCAACTTGGATATTAATAACTTACCTTTAAATGATAAACAAACATATGAGCTCTTAATGAGAGGCGATACAGACGGCGTGTTCCAATTGGAAAGCGATGGCATGAAAGATATCATGAAAAATTTAAAGCCAGACCGTATCGAAGATGTCATTGCTTTGATTGCTCTGTACCGTCCCGGCCCCATGAAAATGGTTCCGGAATATATATCCCGCAAGCAGGGAAAAACAAAAATCAGCTATGAACTTCCGGAATTGGAAGCGATTCTCAAGGAAACATACGGGATCATTGTTTATCAGGAACAAGTTATGCAAATTGCCGGCGTCCTCGCTAATTACACCATGGCTGAAGCGGATATTTTGCGTAAAGTTATGGGCAAAAAGAAATCCGCGGAGATGGATAAGGAAAAGCCAAAATTTCTGGAGGGCACCAAAAAACATAAAATCAATGAAAACAAAGCCAGAAAGATATGGGAACAGATGCAAGACTTTGCTGAATATGGGTTTAATAAGTCCCACAGCACCGCCTATGCCATGATTTCCTACCAAACGGCCTATCTGAAAGCCCATTACCCGGTCGCCTTTATGGCCGCTCTTTTAACCAGTGAAAAAGATAACCGTGATAAAATAATAAGGCATATGAGTTCCTGTAAGGAAATGGGTATAAATATTCTACCTCCAGATATCAATGAATCACATAAAGATTTTAGTATATCAGGGGAAAACATCCGCTTTGGCCTGGCGGCGGTGAAAAATGTCGGTGAGGCCGCGATTGATTCCATTATTTCCGCCCGGGGAAAAGGCAAATTTTTATCATTTATGGATTTTTTAACACGCACGGATTTGCGCAAGACCAACAAAAGAGTTATCGAAAGTCTAATTAAATGCGGTGCTTTCGATTCTTTAGGCCATAAAAGGCGTCAGCTCATCCAGCATTATGAGGCGGCCATGGATGAAGCTCAGCGCCGGCAAAAAGAAACTCAAAGCTCACAGTCGAGTTTTTTTGATGAGTTTGATTCCGGTTCTTCTGTAAAAAACGGGATGAAATCATACGAGATGCCTGATGCTCCCGAATGGGATCAAAAGGAGCTCTTATCTGTCGAAAAAGAGGCTTTGGGCTTTTATATCTCCGGCCATCCCTTATTGCGTTTTGCGGATCGTCTAAAATTGGTCACCAATGGTGATTCCAGTAACTTAAACAGCAAAAAAGACAAGGAAACCGTTACTATTGCCGGAGTAATCAGCGGTCTTGTCGAAAAGCAAACCAGGAGAAAAGACACAATGTGTAATGTTACCCTGGAGGATCTGCAAGGCTCAGTAAATATTATATTTTGGGCGGATACCTATAAAAAATGTTACTCCGTTCTGCATGAAGATGAGCCGGTCGTTATCCAGGGAATTGTTGATGTTGGAGATGAGTCGCTAAAAATCATTGCTCAGGAAGCAGTAGCGCTTTCCAAGGCACTGGAAAATCCTTACAAACAAGTTCGCTTCATGGTTAACGCGGATAAGATCTCTTCTGCAACTATTATTTCCCTGAATGAAACAATAAAAAAATATCACGGTAATTACGACTGTTACCTGCATATTATCAACGGTAAAAGCGAAACTGTAATATATTTAGGGGATGAAATGCGCCTGGATATTAATGATAAGCTGAAAAAAGAGGCGGATAGTATTTTGGGGGAGGGCGCTACAGTATATTCGTAAAACGCCAATTCCAGAGGCCTCCTTCAAGGCTAAAAGACTATACACTAACCAAATTTCATTGAGTATTTTATAAGTTGACTTCTATGGCATATGAAGAAAGAACTTATAGAAATTTAATCTTCAAAAACAACTTAAAATCGTATAATGTCACTATTGCCGAAAGCGATCTCTTTATAAGCTCGGACATTCATCTTTCCTCAGAAGCCAAAAAATCCTTACTCCATCATCGTTCGTTATTGGAAAATTATATCAAAAAACATCCGCAATTTTTAACTTCATTGCTGCCGTTGCCCGAAGATGATTTAGCGCCGCCCATTGTGCGGGATATGTTAATTACTTCAAATAGTTGCGGGGTAGGGCCGATGGCCGCGGTTGCCGGCGCGATTGCTCAATTGGTAGGAAATGACTTATCTGATCTTACAAAAACACTGATAATTGAAAACGGTGGAGATATATATCTTAAATCCAAAGAAAAATTAACCGTTTCTGTATATGCCGGGGAATCGCCCTTAAGTTATAAAGTAAATTTCATAGTAAAACCCGAAAAAACTCCTTTGGGCATTTGCACGTCTTCGGCGACGGTGGGGCCGTCTTTAAGTTTTGGAAAGGCCGATGCCGTTTGTGTTATTTCCTCATCAGCGACACTGGCCGATGCCGCCGCTTCAGCTATCGGTAATAAAGTTAAAAATAAAAACGATATTAAAAAAGCGCTAGATTTCGGAATGAAAATCAAAGAGGTTACAGGAATAATAATTATTCTAGGAAGTGAAATAGGTGCGATAGGCGAAGTGCAGTTCGTTTAGAAATGACGACCAAAGGAGTATTATTATCTATGAAAAAGAAAAAATTTGGGAAGAAGAAAATTACAAAGAGAAAATCGGTAAGAAAGAAAAGTAAATTGTCGCCGGAAAAAGTTTATAAAGAGTTATTAAAGGGCAAGACTGTGAATCTCGTCATGGAACATGAATTACATGGTTGTACACCGGAAATGCTCGACTGGTGGTGGGACAACATGGATAACGATAGTTATATGATGTGGCATCCGGGCGATCATCTTGCGCTCACGTGGCAAATTCCGCCGGCCAGGGTAGGGCATGCAGGTGCAATCCATATGGCCTGCGAGAAGATCAGCGAGATTCCCGCGCATATTTTGAGGATACGCTGGGAGAAGCCGGAATCAGCGCCTATCCGTACCATCTACAGTCATGTCAATGTTGCAAGTCCGCTTGGTCCCGGACCTGAAGACATACCTATGGGCTGTGTGGTTCATGAATACGAAGAAACTTCTTACGGAACACGAATGCGCTCCACATTTGTGTTGCCGGAAGCTGCGCCTCAGGTATTTCTCGATGAGTTACGTAAACATAATATTGCGGAAATGGGTCAGTTCCCTGTATTTCTCCCACAACTATATAAGCAAAGAACCAGAAAGCCATAGGCTAAGCCCGGCGGATCTGGCATACGCCGGAGTTCCTGCCGGGGGAGGTTGAGTTTGTTTGAGATTCTTGCATTGTTAGCGGAAAGGAGATGGATATGAAGATTCGGAATCAATTCACAGTCCGTGCATTGGTCGTGTATGCCGTCGCTCTGGCAGCGGCTTGGATTCTTATAGAGGTCGTGTGGGGTGCCACAGGCGGTATTATCGGTGGTTTATCTTTTTCTCGTAATGTAGAATATCAGCAGAAAGTTACATCGTTTATGAAAGATAAAGGAATCAATTCTGGAGCATCTAGGGATGAAGCCCTAAAGGCATACCAAGCTCTATCGGAAGAAGACAAAAAGGAACTGATGGAAATGAGCAAAAAGATCTTGTCAGATATCAACTGGTTCTCTGTTAGCATCTTCGTCAGCGCTGTGGCTTTCGGCATCGTTGGCTTTTTTGGGGGCTTGATATCGAGGACATGGTTGCTCGCAGGAGCTGTCCCTGCGTTGTCATTTCTTCTGAACAATCCTATTATCAGGTTCCAGATCGCTAAAGATATTTCCACGCTGCAGAAAGTAGTCGTGGTCGTCTTTGCACAATTCGCCGTCTGTTATCTCCTTGCGTACTTAGGTGCTCGACTTGGTCTCAGACGAAAGCACAAGAAGGAAACGGTCAACGAAGCCATGAAAGCGACAGTCTAGATCCCACGCCTCGTAAGGTGAAGCCTAGCGAATAACCTAAAGGTCATACGTGCCGGGGAAAGCTATAATTGTTTCACGCAAAAAAACATTGACAAAGCAGGGGAGGGTAATACCATGCTGATCGCATGAAACGCCAGCATCGGTAAATTAAATAATCTGTTACGGGAATGCTAATGGTCGCAATCGGTAGAAATAATCCATGTCCGTGTGGTAGCGGCAAAAAATATAAGAAATGCTGTCTCAATAAGAAACCGCGTGAGCATGTTATAACTGTGGCATCACCAGAACGTCTTCATGGCTTTCACTACGATAAGGAGACAATGGAACTTACTGGCCTTACACTCGACAATCGATTGATTAAACTTGACACTACATATTCACAAACTCATTATATGAGTGATTCCGGAAAAGAAAAAGTAATCGCCCGAATTCAAGATAAGGTCATCCCCAATGAGACCGAACTCATGAGACACTTATCTTCAACATTTGATTTGATCATTGCTCTTGACACAAATACAAAAATCATCGGAAGCAAAAGGATATCGGCAACCGGTATTCTTCATTGCTCGCTGAAATATGGGTCCGAGCCCGATACGTACGATGTGGATTTTCCATGGCAAAGGATAAGGCTGTTTCGGGACTGTCCAAGTCAATTGCCCGCTGAGAAATTTGGATGGTTAGCTGAAATTCAAAGAATCAACCGCGAACCTCGTAGCAAATTAATCCGGTTTGCTATTGTAACAGATCACGATTTAGATAACCAAACTTTATATAATGTTAAGAAAATGCCCATTTTCAAGGACTTTTATTTGCCAGACAACTTCACATTTATCTATGGAAGGGCAGATACTTCAAACGAAACCCTTTTAAATTATCTTGTGAAAAAGTGCGACAAAGAATCAACAAGTGTAATTAGAATGATCGAAGAGATTGGATATTATCAGGATGGGGAAACAAAGTATTCAATCGAACAAATCCCTCCAGTTAGTTTATAGAAATGCGGAGGAGATTATAAATTATGGCCTCAGAATGTATGTTTGAATATATGTCATGTTTACATAACATATCTTATAGGACATAGATAGTTTACGATAAAAGTTAGTAAAACCTCCAATTGTATTACGAATTTGATGTAATTTGAATCGCTTAGTTGGTTTTACAGTCCGTCGTCAGCTAATTGTTTGATTAACTTCGTCTGACGGTCGGAGAGTTTTTTAGGAACTTCGATATTGATTTTTACGTATTGATCTCCCTTGCCGCCGCTTTTCAGCCCTGGAACTCCGTAGCCTTTCATCCTTATTTTGGTGTTATTCTGGGTGCCGGGACTGATCTTGAGTCTCTTTGCAGAGCCATCTAGCGTTGGAACATCAATTGCTGTTCCAAGGGCTGCCTGGGTAAATTTGATAGTTTTTTCAACATACAAATCATAACCATCCCGGGAAAAGATGGGATGAGGTAACACGCTGATATTTAAGTATAAATCACCACTAGGACCGCCACTATAGCCGGAAAGGCCTTTACCGGGCAATCTTAATTTTTTACCGGTGCTGATTCCGGGGGGTATTTTAACATTTATATCCTCTACATGATTTTCGAGCTGAAAAGAAATCTTTTTGTCGGCGCCAAATACTGATTCTTCCAGAGAAATCGCTAAATTATACTCAGCATCCTGGCCTTTTTGAGGCATATTGGCGTATTGCTGGCCACCACCCATAGAGCCGCCGAACAGTCCGGCAAAGGGATCATCATAATCGGGAGCGCTTGGCCCTCCCCTTCTGGTCGTACGAAATGTTGTTCTGCCACCGCCTCTGGCCCCGCCAAAGCCGAAACTGCGCAATATTTCATCGAGATCGAAGCCGCGGAAAATGTCTTCCTGGGAATATTGCTGACGATATTGATCCGCCGAACCAAATGTATCGTATTCCTGGCGTTTTTTCTCATCGCTTAAAACAGCGTAAGCTTCGCTTATTTTTTTGAATTTCTCTTCAGATGCTTTTTTATTAGTGGGATTCTTATCCGGATGCCACTTGACGGCCAATTTTCGATAAGCTTTCTTTATTTCATCGGCGGAGGCCTTTTTATCAACCCCTAAAACCTGATAATAATCTTCTGCCATAATTGATAAATACCTGAAAGTGTTATAATTAAAAGTACTCGGCCCTTAATTTAGGCACTAATTCCCATTTGAAAAGCCGCTAAATTCATTTTTATTAATTTTTCCGGAAACGATTTATGGATAATCTTTTCCCAAATAGTTGAATTTATTTCAATTAAGTTGGATACGGCACCCAAAAGAATGACGTTGGCCGTCTTGATGTTTCCCGCCTTCTGGGCCAGATCCGTGGCATCGATTTCTTTAACGGATTTGTACCGCTCCTTTAAAAGCTTAATAATATCTTTGGGATAAGGTAAATCACCCATATTTACTGCCGGAGGATAAATTTTTTCGTTGTTTACGATAATCGCAGCATTTTTTTTCAGATAATTCAAATAACGCAGGGTTTCCATCTTTTCAAAAGCTATAAGAATATCAACGCTCTCTAGCTTGGCCAAAGGCGAATAAACCTTGCTTCCATAACGGACGTGGCTGGTAACACAGCCTCCGCGCTGAGCCATTCCGTGAACTTCGCTCTTTTTGACATCAAAACCGGCTTCCATTAATGCAGCGCACATGATGTCACTGGCTCTTAGAATTCCTTGCCCACCCACGCCGGCCAATAATATGCTTTTTGTTTCAATGTTGTCCATTGTAAAGTACCGAATATATTAACTTATCGCTTCAAATTTGCATATCTGCCGGCATAAACCGCAGCCGGTGCAAAGATTTTCATCAATTACGGATATCCCTTCCCTCTTCGAACCTTTTTTTTTCTCGACTTTTTGCCAGGAAATCGGCGGACAGCCCAGCCCCAAGCATACTTTACAGCCGGTGCATTTATCGGGATCTATCTTCAGCGCCTTTTTATTTTTTAATTTTGCCCTTTTAAACAAAACACAAGGACGTTGAGAGATGATTACCGAAGGGCCGTCTTTGGCGAGTTCTTCCTTTATAGCATTTCTTGTCTCTTTAAGATCATATGGATCGATAATCTTTATATTATCTATACCTAGAGCGGAAACTAAAACCTTTAGATCAAGCTGTTTTGTCTTCTTCCCGAGTAACGTATAGCCAGTTCCCGGATGCTCCTGCATGCCGGTCATGGCTGTCGTGCTGTTATCACAAATAATAATCAAGGCGTTGCTCTTATTATAGGCCATATTCAGTAGCGGAGTTATGCCGGAGTGAATAAAAGTGGAATCGCCGATTACCCCTACTATCTTACCCTTCCCTTTCTCTTTGAGGGCTTTGCTCATTCCGTGAGCCATACCGATGCTTGCCCCCATGCAAATGCAGGAATGCAAACCTTCCAGCGGTTTCATAAAGGAAAGAGTGTAACAGCCGATATCGCCGGTAACGAAAACTTTCACTTTGCCCAAGGTATAAAATAAACCGCGGTGCGGACAGCCCGGACAAAGATTCGGCGGACGCGACGGAATATTCTGCACAGAAGCGATTGACGGCTTAGCTGCCTTTGTAATCGCGTTTTCGATAATTCCGGGATCGAATTCATTCGTATAAGGAAAGATTTCTTTGCCGGTAACTTTGATGTCCATCGCCTTGATTTGCTCTTCCAAAAAGGGATCGAGCTCTTCGACGACGAATATTTTTTCAACTCTAGATGCAAACTCGCGGATCAATTTTTCCGGTAAAGGGTAAACCATTCCCAACTTCAAGTACGAATAATTAGGAAAAACATCTTTGGCATAGTTGTAAGGCATTCCCGCCGTAATGATGCCGACATCCGGATCATTAATTTCCGTTTTATTTTCGCTAAATGTTTCTGCAAATTCCTTTAGTTTCACCAAACGTTTTTCCACTTCAATCCGTCTTAAGCGGGCCATGGCCGGTACCATAACGAATTTTTCCGGTTTATATGTAATTGCGGTCTTGTCCTGATGCGGCAAAGGCTCTTCTAGTGAAACAAGCGATTTGGCATGTGAAACCCGGGTTGTCGAACGTAGGAAAACGGGTGTGTCGAATTTTTCGCTGATGGTAAAAGCAAGCTTGACGAATTCCTTTGCTTCCTGAGCATCGGCCGGCTCCAGCATAGGAATTTTAGCAAATTTGGCGTAATTGCGATTATCCTGTTCGTTTTGCGAACTGTGCAACGAAGGATCATCCGCGCTGACGATGACCAGTGCGCTGTTAGTGCCAGTATAGCTCACGGTAAAAATAGGATCGGCGGCAACATTGACACCGACGTGTTTCATAACGGCCAGCGCTTTTTCTCCGGCCAGAGCGGCTCCAATAGCTACTTCGACGGCAACCTTTTCATTGGGCGACCATTCCGCATAAACTCCCTCATACTTGGAAAATTCTTCGAGAATTTCGGTGCTGGGAGTCCCCGGATAAGCGGCGGCAAAGCGAACTCCCGCCTCGTAAACACCGCGGGCAATCGCTTCGTTTCCTGACATTAACACTTTCAAAAGCTTATTTCTCCGGATCAGCTTTAGCTGAGAGATGATATTTTGCGTTTAATGAAAAGAGCCATGGAAGGATCAGTGGTTCTGGCCAAAGCATTCTGATAATTCTCCAAAGCTTTCTTTTTATCGTTTAATTCTTCGTAGATTCGGGCGATGTTACGGTAACCGATCGCTTCAAAACCAGTGTTGTTGCTTTTTTGCGCTTCCTCAAAATAATTGAGGGCTGATTTAAAATCTTTCCTTGCCTCGAAACAGTATCCCAATGATGTTAAAGCCAAAAACTTAATTCCGGCATCATCGGATTTTGTGGAAGAAACAAATCTTTTATAGTTGTCGATGGCTTTATCCAAATCACCTGAATTATAATAAATATTGCCGAGATGATAATAGGCCATACGCGCGCTCCAGCTATGTGGGTACTTCTCAATTAATTCCTGAAAAATTTTTACGCTGGCTTGAGCAGCTTCCTGGTTATCCCCGGCCCGGTAAAGAGAGGCCTGGGCTTTGGCGTATATTTGCGCCGCAGTTGTCTGATAATTGCTCCAGTAGAGATAAATGCCGAACGCGATAACGACGGTTAAAACTACGGTGGCCGCAATAGCATAGAAACGCATCGTATTTTCGGAAATATAATCAACGATCGTTTCGAAGGTGGATTGAAAAACATCCGGTTGCTTTAATTCTTTTTTGGATAATTTTGCTGCCATATTATTCCCCTTTAATATTATATTTTTTCAATAATTCCAGAATTTGCGGGGGAATTCTGCGTATTTTCCCCTCCGCATTTGTACAGGCATGAACGGTATAACCTTCTACGAGAAGGGTTTTTTTGTCTTCGTCCCAGATATAAGAATTAAATTTCATGCTCGCTCTTTTTATATAATCTATTTGAGTCTCAATTGTAAGAACATTGTCGTATTTTGCCGGTAAAAAATAATGGCAACTGACTTTCGTCAAGGGAAGATTAAAGCCCAGCTCTTCCATTTCTTTATACGCAATTCCCAATTGCCGCATCAATTCATTACGGCCGACTTCAAACCACTTGATATAATTGGTGTGATATACGATACCCATAGCGTCGGTATCGGCATATATCACTCTAATCTTTGTTAAGTTGTTGACCAACAAATGCTCTCCAGTTCCTGATAAATTTTTCCATTAATAAATAGCCGGGAGAAATTAAAATGGAGCTCTCTTTAGCGGCTATTTCAGTGAAGGACAAGCCGGAAGCTTTGTTTTCAGATTTCTCGGAAGATAGAACCGCGAAAGGACTGGGATCGCTGACATGAGTTTTCAAATCCAACGGTGTCGGATGATCGCTCAGAACAAGAAGACGATAATCTCCGAAAGATCCAATGTTGTTTAAAATAGGCCCCACTATTTTTTCATCAAAAAATTCAATTGCCTGAATTTTTCCGGCGGCGTTACCTTCATGCCCCATTTCATCGGGAGCCTCCAGATGAACAAAAATGAAATCCATAAATTTCAACGCATCTAGAGCCATTTTGGCTTTGCCTTCATAATTTGTATCGGTGTATCCTGTCGCCCCTTCCACGGGAAGAATTTTTAATCCGGCGATAGAACCGATGCCTTTGAGTAAATCAACGGCAGAAATCATTCCGCCCTGCAAACTATATTTATGAGA
>JBEKMF010000063.1:0-13639 GCA_050008655.1 Smithellaceae bacterium | reverse complement strand
ACTTTATGGCACAATATGATGAGTAATTTTATCTCTTTTGCGGGATTATTTCCAGCCAATAATCGTCGGGGTCGTTGATGAAGTAAATGCCCATAGCCTTATTTTCAAAACAGATACAGCCCATCTTTTCATGCAGAGCGTGGGCGCCCGCGAAATCGTCCACTTTGAAGGCCAGATGAATTTCATTGTCGCCCAGATTATAAGGCTCTTTTCTGTCTTTGAGCCAGGTCAGCTCCAACTGGTGAGGCATTTTGCCGTCGGAAAGAAAAACAATGATAAAACTGCCGTCCGGCGCTTCATACCTGCGCACTTCGGTCAGCTGTAATGCTTCTTTGTAGAAGTTCAGGCTCTTTTCCAAATTTAATACATTGAAGTTATTGTGGGCGAAAGTGAATTGCATAATTTGATACCTCGCCGGAAAACGCTTACTTTATTCTTCTGACTTCCACTGTTTCCGATATATCTTTAACTTCCAAATAGTATTTGCCTTCTTTTTGGATAATTTGCGCTTCCGGATTAAACGCATAATGATGCAAAAATTTGGCGTCATTTTGTCGCCATTTCTGACCGTCAGTGAACTCAAAGGTAGTGTAGCTTTTAAACCCCATGAATTTTCCTTTTATCGTTCCTTTGGTTATAACATTAACATTCACTATATCCATAGATCACCTCCACGCGCTTACCAATAAAGGGCGCGCGGTAAGTTGTTGAGGTTTTAACTTTGCTAACTTATACCTTATTACTATTTATACCGCTATTGGCGGAGAATGTCATGCTCAATTTTTGGCGATAAATAGGGCACTGACTCTATTTCCAATTTTTTACGAGTCTCAACTCGAATTTTTCGCATCAAAGGTGCAATATTCATTAACACCACATACATGACATCTTGGGTTTTTTTTAAGACAGATGCCACCATTTAGCAGACCAAAACCTTCTTCGTTACCCATCTGTCCATATTTAACCATAACTATATCTATATAACGAATCGGTTCTTTAATCTGGCGTGAAAATTCCTTCCCAATCATTATTGATTGTTCAATACTTTCTTCGTTATTAATTAAACCAAGCCTGAATAATATTCTGCGTATTACGCTGTCCGGTTTCCATACATTTAATCCCAACTCAAGCATTACGTGGTAAGATGTAATATTACTTACGTAATCAAATTGCATTAAATCTTTTTTTAGGAGTTCAAGAGTCCCATCTTCTTGCAGGTTTCCAAAACCTTCTAAGTAATTATTAAAATTACCATGTTTCTTTATTAGCTTATCCAAAGTGATCGCGTTGTTAATGCAGGCCTCAATTTTGCGCTTATAGTGAATAGTGTTCGGATTGGCAAGAACCGTGTTTACTTCCAGATTAGAAAAATCTTTTGCTGTGCGGTAGTCATTAAAATATTTTTTTATTGCGGGAAGTTTTCCGGTAACTATAGCTGCTTTCATCCCAGAAAAGAAAGTAACATCTATTAGAATTCTGTAGATGTCATTATCTGAATAATTCCTGTAATGATATTTTTTGAATTTACCCCAATTATTTTCAAATTCTTCCTCAGACAGCGAACACTCCTTTTTTATTGCAGCCTCCATTTTATAAAATATGTCTTTTAGGTCTAATTTTTTAGGATTTTTGTAAACACGTAGATTATCCTTAAACACTAATTCGGAATTATGGTTTTGTGCTCTCACGACTCTTTTCCGATTTTCTTTTTCTTGATAACCTGGTTTTAGTTTTATTCCGCATGAAAAACAGAATTTATGCCCTTTTTTTATTTTGACTCCACAATTATAACAAAACATAATTGCATGCCTATTGATAAAATATTCATTATACTAAAAAACATTTTAAAATAGGTCGCTGACCCTATTTTTATGATTAATGGCGGCGATTAAATCAACTTACTTCTGAGCTTTTGATATTTTTTCTATAGCATTAAATATCTCATATACTTCGGACACATATTGATCATCCCTATTATAATCAGCTATTGTTCTTATTTCTGGCGTAGTGTTTTCATATTTATTACTTTTTTTCTGTTCTTCACTATATTTCAAGTAGGAATTTGCTAAAATCTTGGCCCCGATTTCTATGCTTTCAGTATCGCTCAAGTATTTTTTACTCTTAACTTGCATAATTCCTGATGTTTTTACTCTTCCAGTCCAAAAAAATATGCGCTCGATAATACGTGCAAATTTGGGTCTATTAAATTGTTCGTATATGATTACTGCAATAATTAACCTATAAAGATTACCCGTATTCTTATATACTTGTATGATATCTGAATATGTTTTTTCAACGTAAGCCATCATCTTTTCAAGATATTTCTTTTTCCTTTTTTTTTGTGACTCACTAATAATATTCATCTTATTAATTATTTGGTAGAAAAAAACTAAAATTCCAAACCAAATTGCCGTTCCAATGTCATTTGCAGTAGGTAATAAAAACTCGTTGTTTCGAATGTATATATAATTAACAAAACAAGCCACAATTATTGCCGATATGTTTTGTGCAAGAAACGCTGGATAGTCTATGAGGCCAGATCTTCCCATAATAATATTGTATCCCCATCGAATAATTACTTGATACACAACAGCAAGCCACAGGCGATCGTTTAATTCCGGGATCCCACTTTTTTGCAGTATAATGGCACTAACGGTAATGAAGGTAACGGGGGCGAAAATCCTAAAAAATAGATTGAATGCCGGTGCATTATCCGATCTCTCAACAACCTTCATTTGTACATAACCCAAGACTGTCGATTTAGCTCCGATATAATTTATTGTAAAAAACATTAATAATGCCATCAGTACATATGAAACATGTTCCATATACTTCATCTCCCTTTTTTAGAAGTTAGAAGTCGAATCTGCGTGGAAATGAAAGGGCATAATAATAGAAAGTGCCCATTTAATTAATGGGTGAAAAAGGGCGCAACTACCTCTTGTATCTCCCTTACATCGTAATGGAACATAGGGGGAGAGGTCGGTACCACAGAGGCTTATACCACTTTGCTTTCTTTGGCTAACTTTATTGGCATCCTCGTCGGTTTCCTCAACGTATTAGTAATACGGCTGCTGAGCCTCCTCCTTGCCGCCTCGTTATCCTTTGAAACCGAAATGGTATTATATCCTGGCCTATCTTTTTGCCAGGGCTATTATTTCTTGACGTCTTCTACTGCCTTATCGATTTTCTTGCCGGCGTTCTCCATCGGGCCTTCTTTGCAGGACGATAGTCCCACAATCAAGGCGATTATTGCCAAAACGGCGATGATACTCTTACAATTTTTTATCATTTTGTATCTCCTTTTGCGAATGCTTCTCTAAACTTACTTCAAATCCGCCCCATCAGCAGCAGGATGATCAAAATCAGAAGAATCAGTCCAAGTCCACCGCTGGGATAGTATCCCCAGTTCCTACTGTGAGGCCAGGTGGGCAGTGCGCCGACCAAGAAAAGAACTAAAATAATAATCAATATCGTAAACATATTTTTTCTCCTTTCCTGTTATTTGACTCTCTTGTTTTTTAGCTAACAAAGGCTGCTTAAATATACTCGCAATATGTGGTGAGTTCAAGTGCTTTTAAAAATGCTGATACCCCTAACGGGGCACAAGAGGCTGAAAGCATTAGACCAGCCAATATCCGATGGATTGAAAAGAATTGCGCCTCGGTACGCAAGAACTTTTTGCCTTTTTAGTTATCATAGACTATAAGCAGCTTGGCTTAATAATTGGAAAGGGGCATGTTCAATGAAGAAGGTTGTCTATCATGGCATTCACGATATCACGGTAGAGGAGGTTCCCGAAATCCAACCGGGGAAAGGCGAGGTTAAGATTAAAATCAAATACTGTGGTATTTGCGGTTCGGATTTGCACGAATATCTCCACGGGCCCTTTCCCGAAAGCCCTTTCGGCCATGAAGCCTGCGGCGAGATAGTTGCTATAGGAGAAGGCGTTAAAGGCTATACTGTGGGTGAGCGCGTCTGCTCCGTCATTTCCGGCTCCTATGCCGAATACATTAACTGCCCGCAGGAGCGTTTGCTGAAAATTCCCGCGAATATGGATTGGAAGCGCGCGGCGGTCGTCGAACCTCTCTCGGGAGCGGCTTATGCACTGAATCGTGCCGGAATCAAAGGAGATGAAAAAGTTCTTATCGTCGGTTGCGGCACTGTGGGTCTCATGCTCCTTTTAGGGTTAAAGGCCATGGGTGTGAAAACCGTATATATGACCGACCTTCTGGAATACAGGCGCAAAAAAGCGCAAGAGCTGGGTGCGGCCCTGGTATGGAATCCGCTGGAAATAAAAACCGCGTCAAAAGTCAAAGAGTTGACTTCCGGCAAAGGCGTTGACGTGGCCATCGAAGCCGTCGGCATTGAAGCAACACTAAAAGATTGTCTCTCTTCGGTAAAATATATGGGGAAGGTAATTGTTCAGGGCATTTTCACCCAGCGGGCATCCGTGCATATGCTCGGTTTCGTGACTCGTGAAACAACCATGATCGGCACCAACTCTATCCATCCTGAATTGGCTCTGTCCTGGATTAAAAGCGGAAGCATCCGTCCGGAGAGTGTGATCACCAAAATTATCCCCCTGGACAAAATCAAAGAAGAAGGCTTCGAAGTGTTAGCCGGAAACAACAAAGAGGATATTAAAATTCTGGTTGAACCTTTTCCATCATAGAAAGCTTACCGGATAAGCGTGTTATTTTTTTTCGAAAAAGCGGACTAATCTATCGCACCGCTTTTCTTAAGAAGATTTACAATAGATTCAGCCAGGCGGCGGTATCCCGCGGCATTGGGATGGATATAATCCGACTTAAGAGAGCTATCAGCCAATACCGTAGATAATGTCTCCTCTTCGATGGGAATAGATAGCTCCTTAGCAATTTCGTGGTACAGGGACGGAGGTGAAAGGGATAATCCCGGGGCCGGCACCGCAATGAGAACAACAGCTACTCCTTTTTTCCGCGCTAGCCGAATCATTTCCCGTATGTTGTTAGCGGCTTGCTGCTGGTTCAAGCGCCTAAGCTGGTCGTTGCCGCCGTGGCACAGCAACAGAAGAGCCGGTTTCTCTCTTTCCAGAATCTCCGGCAGGCGGGCTAATCCATCGACGGTAACTTCTCCCGATACTCCGGCATTAACCACTCGCCGGCCGATCATTTTTTCCAGAACCGCCGGATAACTCTGCGCCGGCTCCACCCCGGTTCCGAAAGTCAAGCTATCACCGAACGCCACAATGACTGCATCATGAGCAAGGTGCGGCAACTTGGCCGGGGAAGAACAGGCCGCGAGAGCGAAGCCGACAATAATTGTCAGCAACAGGTAAGTCAGCGTATTAAACATTCTTGAGATCATGATTTTTCTCCGGTATCGAAATTACTTAATTGTTATTAATTAATCAAATAACGGTTCTTGTTTTTTGTCAAGAAAAGGGCGCCTCTTCTTGAAAAGCTAGTTTTTATATTTTACCCTTTTATGCTACATTCTCAGCAGCAATAATCAGAAAGGAACCACGGGTATGCTACCACTGCTAATGCAGGATAATTCGGCTAACAAACTTCTATTCGCTTCGCTCTTGAAGTTTGAGTCTCATTACAATAGTCCCACTTAGCTTAGCACGTGGGATAATTCAACTGACAGATATTACTGTGCTACGCTTGTAATATCTGAGTTTCATTAGAATTGGAGGTTCACAATAAACAAAATGATGAAACCGGCAAAGGATTCTCTGGATATCGGGGTGATTGTCAGCGATATCAAGGCCAGCCTCAACTTCTATCAAAATATTTTGGGGCTCACGTTTGTGGGCACAGTTCCTTTATGGTTTGGCACAATGCACCGGCTCAGATTTGGCACAAGCGACTTCAAATTGGTTGAGCCGAAGGTGGTTCCTCCCCGCGGAGTCGTTGGTTTAGAAAAGCAAATCGGGTTTCGTTATGTGACTTTTGTTATAGAGAATCTCTCTGAACTTTGCAATGATCTCCAGAAAAGCGGCATAGAATTTACCTTACCGGAAAAAGAGATCCGGCCCGGCGTACGCATTGCGATGGTCAAAGATCCGGATGGCAACGTTGTAGAATTTGTGCAACGAAACTAATACCATTTCGCTTTCTTTGGCTAACTTTGTTGGCTGTGTCGTCGGCTTCCTCAACGTATTAGTAATACGCCTGCGGATCCTCCTCCTTGCCGCCGCTGATGCGGGACAGTTCAACTAACGAATTCCAGTTTACTGCGTTCCTGAAATTCGAGTTTCACTGCCGCCTCGTTATCCTTTGAAAGCGAAACGGTATAAATGGTATAAGGAAACGATATGTTTCAATGGCTTGCCAATCATCGCCGTAAAAAACTTACGGCAGCTCCATTTCCTCCCGCCTGGGAAGAAATCGTACAACATAATGTTGCCCATTACTGTATGCTGGAGGATGCTGAGCGCACTCATCTGCGCGCACTGATCCAGGTTTTCATCGCAGAAAAATATTGGGAAGGCGCCGGCGGGCTTACACTTACCGATGAAATCCTTGTCACCATTTCCGCTCAGGCCTGTCTCCTTCTTTTAGGTCTCCCCCACAACTACTATCAAAATGTTCTCACTATCATTGTCTATCCTTCTACAGTGGTCCCATCCCAGCGTAAGCCTAGTTTTTTTGAAATGCCGCTTGCACCCGTGGAAAGCGTCCACCCTATTATCGGGCAGGCTTTTCAACAAGGGCCTGTCATTATCATCTGGGATGCGGCGCTGCATGGCGGCCGTCATCCTGAGTTAGGCCATAACGTTGTTTATCACGAATTTGCCCATAAACTGGATATGCTGGATGGCGCTGCAGACGGCACACCTCCACTGCGAGACCGGGCTGAATACCGAGACTGGGTACAAACGTGTTCCCGGGAATATCTGCGCCTGAAACATGACGCTGAAAAAGGTAAAAGATCCTTCCTCAATGCCTACGGCGCGACGAATGAAGCTGAATTTTTTGCTGTTGCCACTGAGCAGTTTTTCGATCAACCCCATTTAATGATCAAACACGCCCCCGACCTTTATCGAGTGCTTAAAGAATATTACCGCCAGGACCCCGCCAAGCGTTTGGGGCGTAATAACTGCACAGCCCCGAAAGAATAAAAAAAGCTTTTGTGCCATTGATACAGGAAAAAGGCTCAAGTGGCAACGTGCAATGAAACGATGGCGTCAACCTTTATCCAAAACGCCGCTACGTCGAAACATCTGAGAGGTTCTAAAGTCATTAATTGACGAAATTTGGAAAATATGCAAAATGACAGACCATAATCGCTAATTCTCTACCAGTCAGTTTCTCCACGGCTTTCTGAAAGTAAGTTTATTAATAAGTAATAATTATGATCGCTTACATGAAACAGCATGAACGATACGTAAAAGAGATGCTGGAAAAGGATCTCAGCCGGGAAGCTTTGCGGGAGCTTCTCGCGTATCATGACAAGCAGATTCAATGGCTGCAACATGAACGACTGGCGCACCTTATTACAATGCTATTTGTTTGTCTGTTCTTTTTGCTTTCCTTCGGATTCACTATCGCCAATTTATCCCTTCCGTATATAAGCCTTTCCGCGCTTCTGACGATTTTGTCGGTAGCATACATTATTCATTATTACCGGCTGGAAAATGGCGTGCAGAGGTGGTATTTGCTATCCAACCAAATTAAACTAAATCGTCTTATTTAAAAAGAGAAAAGCAATGATGCCAAATAAAACAGTAGTCCGCTATCAGGGTGATTCTTTCTTGATGAATTTAAACGGAAAAAGCATCGGCACTTTCTGCTGATAGTCTCGATAGGCGCCGCCGAATTGTTCGACCAAATCGCGTTCTTCCAGCAGAGTACCGACAATAATCCATGCCGACCAGAGAATATTGAACAGCAATCTGTCCTTCGTAAGATTAGGAGATGACCAGATCATCACCAATACAAATAAATATAAGGGATGGCGTACCCAGCGGTAAGGGCCTCTCACTCTGAAAGCTCCCGGCTGAGGTTTTCTGTCTCGCCCGTAGTCTAATACTCCTTTTATACCAAAAGGATCAAAAAAGCCCAGCGCCTTCACTCCCCAGAAAAATCCGGCAACAGGCAAAATAAATATTACACGCAAAATTAGGCGTATTGTGCCTTGAGCTTCGAGCAAAACGGATGTTCCCTGCCAAAAAATGACTACTAAGAACAAAAAGATTCCCGAAGCGCTGGAATAGATGGCGCTGCTATATGCTTCGGGCGAAAATCTGAATAAAAATTGCCGGAATGATCGGCGAACCATTCCGCTGTGCTGAATGAAAAAGGCGAGTGAAAGGCCGGCATTAAACAAAAGCGCCTGAGGTTCGTCTAATCCGAGATTAATCAAATCTAAACGCCCGGCATAAAGAAAAACAGCAAAGGCAATCAAGGAGCCGCCGCCCAATATATAGGATAACCCAATGATCACGTTCCCGAATTTTTTCTGGATAATTAATTTACTCCCAGTTTTAATTTAAGCGTACATTAAGTGCAGCATCCGCCGCGTTTATCAGCTATTGTGCCCGCTATTTCAGGTCCGCAGCAACACTCACCGTCGTTACGACCCAGCATGGAATTGATTACAGCGGCAGCACAGCCGACGCCGGATTGGACGAAAATAGCATCAGCCGGGCAATTTTTACTGCATGCGCCGCATTCCATGCAGGCATCGCGGTTTTGAATGGTCACGTGCTTCCCGTTCATTTTAAACACTTCATGAGGACAAACATCCAGACACATTCCGCAACCGGTGCATTTATCTTCATTAAGTTTTAGGGTAACGACATTTTTTAGATAAATTGAATTTTTCATTTTAAACTCCTAAGCAATTAAAAGAGATGTTATCCATATGAGAACGCCACAGATGCTTGCCGTAATTTGCAGAGGCAGTGCCCAGCGCATTTCCTTCTTGACACCGGATAGAGAAGTGTAAGTTGAGGCTCCCGTAAAGTTCATCGCCAGATATGCGGATATGGCCGGAATTATCATTAGCCAGGCCAAAGCCTCGATCCTGCCAGACCAAGCCTGTAAATCGATACCGCGCAGGTAAAGAAGAATAAGGGCAATAACGATACCGATTAAAAAACCTTTTATGGAAAACGCCCGCCCAGGAAGATAAGGCAGAAGAAGGGGATTTATAACAACTCCTCCCAAAATGGCAGCAAGGAATGCCGTGACAGCAAACAAACCATAATTGATCGCATTGGCCCAGAAACCCGCCGGGCCTCCAATACCGCCCAGTAGAAACAAAATGGGCGCGATCATTAAAAAAGGTTTTATCGTTTCTATAAGCTCAATAGGAATCAGTACAGCTCTATCCTTTAACGGGAATGTCATGATCCTCATTTCAGCAGTGGCCTTGAGACCGGCATCAAGATAAGCCGCCACATCTTTTGCCCGTATCGGCCCGTAATGAACTTTAAATCCGGAGACCTGCTTTACTTTGTGGGCGGCTACTCCGGGGGCCCCCAGCTGAGGAATAATTAATTTTCTGTGGCTGACAATATCTTTCAGACTGCTTGATTCTATTTTTTTTATTAACTCTTCCGTACCGAATGTGCCTTTTCCTGCGGCGCACCAGACGTTGATTCCTTTTGTATCCAGCACCAAAATCCATGCATTTCTGCCCGGCAGAGCTTCCCGCAAGCGGTCAAAAGTCATTTTATAATTGGCGGTAACTAAAACAGGGGAATTGTTATCGGGATAGCCCAGAGCGTAAAGACCGGGGTCAATAGCATAATCCATTCTGCCGACTCCCCAGCGGGCTTTAATGCTCCCCCAATGATCCTGCCGACTCAATACCGAAGATACTCTGGGCAGGTTGCCTGCGGCTGTGGGAATCGAGCCGGTAACAAAGGCTTGATTCAAATGGGGAAGAGCATCTGTAACCGTTTGTGCTGTCCCGCAGCAACTAGAGCCTTCTTGAATTACTGGTAGTGTAATCACATTGTTTAAATCAGAATTATTTTCAATTTTATTCATAGGACTATCCTCGCCCGCGTGATTTATAGCAACTGCATTCTCGTGCATAATTTTTTATAGCCATAATAAAAATCTTAACGGATTCCAAAACGACGTCCGCTTTTTTCTCCGGGATATTGCCCATAACCTTGCGGAAAAAATCCGTCAGACACAGCCAGACTTTTTTATGGACATCTCTGCCGTCCTTTGTCAAAGATAGCGTTACCGCTCTGGAATCGTGCAGGGCCTGATCGCGCTGTAAAAGACCTTTTTTAATCAGGGGGCTGACTAGTCTGGTTGTCGTACTTTTTTCGACAGAAAGATGCTTGTGCAAGTCGGACATATTCAACTCTTTCTGTTTTGCTACCGCGTCCAATATCATAAACTGGTGAAACGTCACATCTTCGCAAAAAGCCTCATCCTGACGGCAACAGCGCGTCACCTGGGAAAGGCCGGTGAATAATTCCATTAATTGAGCATAACTTACATTTATCTCTTTAGTCATAGTTGCATCATACAACTATATTTGCATTTGTCAATAAAAATTTGCAGAAATTAAATTTCGGGTAAAATAATCAGCAGGGATCTTATCTAAATACTCAATGCCATTACCGGATTTGTTTAGAAAATAAACAGGCGACGTTTCTAATGCTATGTTGGTAGGCTAGTTCTGGGCTTGAAATGTTGTAAGAATTCTGATTAACCTACCATTTAGAAGGATTGATTTCCACATGAAGGAAAAAAATAGCACCCTTGAAAAAAACGAAGGTTGGGTTTCGTCCGCTCTTAAGGTGAATCTGGAGAGGACGGCAGTAGCCATAGAAATACCAAAACAATATGCCCCTCTGCTTCAAGTTGTGGAAGAGCATTACGGCTTACAGAAAAAAACACGGGAACTGCTGACAGAGTTAAACCATCCTTTCGTTAACTGGGAGTATGTTCTCCATGAGCTCAAGTCCCTTTCCATCGGTGATTTCTACGAGTACAACAGGCATCAAGACGGACTATCCGCCCTTTCCATACTTCTGCAGATATATTTCGATGTAATTAAATTTTCTGTAAGCGATGAGATCAGAGACAGTGCGATACACTATCTTTTTGATTATATTGACACCATAATTTCTCAGAGCAACGAATTTATTTCCAGAAACTTAGCCCTGTTTTCTGAGATCATAGAATCGCTGATTAGGATTTTGGATGAGGATGCAACCATATTCAGGAAATGCTCGGCTTACCTCAAAAGAACCGTCAAGTTCCTGCTAGAAAATGACACGCCTCTTCACGCCGAAATATTCGATCTTTTACTCCATAAAATGTTCAAGATTACATACCAATTCTGGCTTACTCAGCCTGATCCTTCCGGATGGTATACGGCAGGCGAGGGAGAAACCGGGGAAGCGGCTGACGCTTATAGGCAAATTATCCAGCCCCTGAGCCATCAGCATATTCGGATGCTACTTACGAAAATGGAGGTTCTTCATCCGGACAAACAGAAGAAAGGCGTTCTGCAAACAAAGGATTATCTTGATCTGCCGGATTACTTTCAAATAGTAAACGGATATTTTTTAGTTGCCGATCAGTTGGAAAAATTCCCGGCTTATCAGGGGCGTCAGTACCTGGTGAAACTGGACTTTCTGTTCAGTATCATGGGTGTACCCGGTCTTTCCGATATACACGGAAGCGCACTGCGAGAAATAAACCGCTGCCTGAAATTGGTCTTTGGACAGGAAAAGAAGGAAAACCTCAATGACTTTGTGCACAAAGTATTCGGCTTTCTGAAAAAGAGCAGACCGCAATATGAATACCGGGGCCCTATTATCGACTGCATCACGACAACGGCGAGGGAAGTATTCGATCAAAACACTCACTCCCTTGCGGATACATTTATTGATGAACTTATTTCTTACGGCTTTCAATATCCTGAAGTAAAGGGGACGACAGCCGAATGGCAGGTGCAGGTCAATCCGACACACATTGTAAACATAAGGTCATGGCTCGAGATTATCGCCATGAAACCCAGATGGACAAAGAGGCTCATTTCCGCCCTGATTATCAATTTAAACATCGGCGGAGTTTTTGTTCGGGATACAGACCTCCTGCAAAAGGACATTTCCGCCCTGCTCAACGCCGATATCGTGCCGGCGTATAATCTGGTAAAACAGCTCCTCAGGATATTCCCCGTTTATTTCAGCGAAATCGGCGCCGAAGGGGAATTGCGGGACATCTCCACGGAAGTGGATGAGCTTTCTTACCGCAACGATAAGCTTGTTAACTTTCTGCGCAAACAATCCCATGTAGAGAGTAACAGCTTCCTTGTGGAATTTATGGAAGATATTTTCCAATACTGGTTTTCCGGCGAAAAGGAATTTGTTCGCAAACATCTTCCCGATGAGGTGTATGAACAAGTGGTTAATTCCGGGGAATATTTTGAAGGAATGCACAAAGCGTTTAAACATCTGTTTTCGGCAGTTCAGGATAATCCACGGAAATTTATCGAATGGGATCAGACAAAGGTCCTAAGAGAGATCAATAATATTAGGGGCATTAATAAAAGAGATAAAGAGCGCACCAGGCTCATGATCCGCATCTATCAGCTTCTTTATAAAAAATATTTCCCCCAGTATGTCGATTTATTGAAAGACCTGGAATCGGCCTATCCCTTCCATAAATCGGAAATCATAGCGTTGAAACGCGCTCTGGGCGCGAGAAATAACTACAAAAGTCTTATAATAATAATGAAATTTTTGTCGGTATTAAAGGAAAAGATTCTCTCTCCCCAGAAAACCCAATCTTTTGAAAACATATACTACAAGAGGCATATCGCGGCGGGCATACCATCAATGTATGGGACCTATAACGAGGAAAAATTCGAAGCTTTCGGCCTCTCGCTCCGCCTGGAAAGCCTGGCCACAATGCTTTTGGAGGAATTGGCCCGGTCGTTAAATCTCAAATTCATTACCAAACGCACCATCGTTAAGATTCACGCCTATTTGTGGCTATATATCAGTGCTCTGGAGTTGGAAGGAATTGCTACGGAAGGTTTGGTTGCCAAAGTCAAGTATGTGACCAGCGCCTTGGCCATCAAACAGTTTTCCATCGAACAGTATGTGGATATCTTCCGCTTTATCTCCAAAGGCATACAGGATATTATCCGTGATTATTACATAGATGCGCACAGTTCCAACCTGCCTGTCATTATCGGGCAAATTACCCGGCAAAAAACTGAGGCCGATGCAAAAGACGGGATTCGAAAGCATGAAGAAACCGTATATCAACAATCGGAAAATTTTATTCGAGGGATAATATCCTCTGCCTTCGGGCTTCAGGTGTTGGACAATTTTGTTAACACAGTTATCAATACCCTTAACGCGGAGCTGGAAAAATTTAAAGATGACAAACAGATTCTTAAACTAGTCATGTCCTATAATCCGGAACTTGCTGTTTCATCCTTTTATAAGAAGAATAAACGGCTTGATAATCAGATACTTCTCGGGAACAAAGGATATTTCTTGAAAGAGCTGGTATCTTTTGGTTTTCATGTACCCCCCGGATTTATCATAACCACGGAAGTATTTCGAGGTTATGATGCTGTTATCGGCTATAAGTATATATTTAATGATCTCGCGACCAGGGTAAATAGAGAAATATCCACATTAGAAAAAATGACCGGG
>JBEKMF010000062.1:0-13679 GCA_050008655.1 Smithellaceae bacterium | reverse complement strand
TATCTGGCGGTTGCCCTTTGTGCGACTGAATTGCCAAATCGACTTGTCATATCTTTTGTTATAATCATGTTGGCTTTTTGAAATTTTTCTACTAAATTATAAACAGATTCAATTTCCGATAATGCTGTAAAGTAACTTGACCTTAACGATTCTCTTGTTTTTTCTACCTTGTCGCCTAATGCTGCCAGTTTATCTATCTGCGGTTTAAGCACTTCAAACCTGCATGTCTCAGCCGGCACACCGGGCCTCGGCTGTGCTTTTGACGCGATTAATTGACCTCTTTGGATCATAAACCATATTCGGTGATACATATCGTCCATCATCCGGTAGGCTAATGCCTTTGCTGTCGGGTCTGCTAAGTTTGCCGCTATTACTTCAACATTATTTGACGCTATCGCTCCTTTAATTACTAATGATATTGATAGCGGATTGGAATTTATAAAGGCCACCTGAGCCGTTGTTAAAGGAGTTTTGCTCTGATAATTGCTGGCAATGTCCATAATCATTTGTTTTACATATTCAGTGAGATTTCCCCTCGAATCACTCACCGGTAGACATAGGCCAGTATCGAGCGCTCTTTTTTCAACTTCACCATTAAGTAAATTTTCTACTGTTTTTTCTTTGTTATTCGAACACGGGGGCACTGCATTAATCAACACACCCCGAGGTTCGGACATTTCCAACTCTATGTCACCGATAAAGCCTCTCACTAATTCTATGTATTCCTGACTTTCGTTAAGACCTATTTGTTGATTAAGGTTGGCAATCATTGATCCCTGCCGGAAGAATAAATTTGTCACTTCATCGGGACAGCCGACGACCAAAGATGCCGCTGAGGCATTAGGTGCTGATGTTCCACCGGAGCCCATTATCTGTTCTTTTGTTTTTTGATAAGAGTCTTGCAATCCTTGTGCATTCAGATAATCAGAATAGTAATTTTCAAGCGCATCATCGTCTTCTTCCGTGCCTCTAAAAAAGTCACTTGCGCCTGTTTTATCTAAGGCAAAGGCCGCCACTGCTTTAGATGCCTTGCACTCATCGAGAGACATACTATTTAAACCATTGGCAATAGATTCAATTGATTTAATTGCTTTGCTGCACGGCTCGCATAAGACATTTAGTGCTAAATCGAAAGCAGCTGCCGGCGCTGCTTGAAGTATCCTTTCCAGTTTTTTTACCAGGTAGTCAAAATTCATAAAACTAATTCCACCTGTAAATATATCCAACCCGCCACAGCCCGCTTTAATTCTCGGGGGCTGCACAGTTAATAAATAATCCTTTTTGACAGGCCATCTCGCAGAAAAAGACCCACCGGAATAATATCCCCTTTGCTGTCCTTTTATATAGGAAGGTCCGGAATATACTTTTTGATCTACCCAATCATCTATCCAGCCGGCTTTGCTTGACTGAAACGGTGACACAACCAGCATACAGGACATGACTATTACGGATATGATTTTATTGTTTTTCATAAATCCCTTCCTATTTGTTTTTAAATATACTCTGGGGATCTAACACCCCGCCTTTTTGATAATCATATGTCGAATAATTTTCTACATTGGTTTCGCCCTCTAATAATCTAACGCCCCGATATATACGTTCTTCCATATCCGGCAGCGATATTACCCCTGAAGATACGATTAAATATTCGCCGTTCTTACGTCCGACTATTAATATGGTTGGCGTAACTGTGACATTAAATGTTTCGGCTACTTTAGAATCTATTTTTGTATCGTACGGCTGTATCTCCCATTGATATTTTTCTGTAAAATATTTTAAAATTGGCGTCTGTGCTTCGCAATATTGGCATTCCGGTGAATAAAAATAAATGAGCCCATAATTACCTACGGCCCATTTAATTTTATCCTCGATTTCTTGTGCCGTTTGTTTTGTTGTCGCTACCCGGCCGGGAGTAGTTATCGGATCAGCTGCGGCTACATCATACTCCGGATGTTGCTGCACATAGAGCATATTGGCATTGGCAAATATCACCGATTTACGCCGGGCCATATCCAACATTCTTGTATAGTCGGCCATTTTGCTTTCCGTGGGATTTTGCACAGCCTTTTTCTGCAGCTCCAATAGTAACTCTTGAAATTGGTCCGGGTGTAAATTCCATAACGTTTCATCCGGTATGTTCACTATCGAAGGCACTACTTTTACCGGTTTGAGATTTAATTTTTCATCTTCATTATTATTTATTTCCGGTTTTGGATCTTGATACCACCACCAACCAGTTTTTTTCTCTTTATAAAACATAACGTCGGCATCATCAGCCAGAGCGGGTTTACCTACTGATATGATCGTAATTAAAATAATTAATATTGCATTAATTCTAATTATTGACGCCATACTCCAACCTGAATTTACTGATTAATTTTTCCAGTTCTTTTTCTTTTGTTTCTCTTCTGAGTACTTCAAAGGCGTATTCCAGCGATACATCCCCTTTTAACTTATAATATTCGTCATCTCTTTTATTCTCTTCTTTTCGGCCTATATCCGGTTTCATTGTTTTCACATGCTGATCGTAAACAAACGCCGGCACTTCTTTTATGCTGTATTTTTCAAACAGCTTGGGATCTATCGAGAATCTGGCTTTGTATACTTTGCACTTTTTTTGGCATTCAGGATATTTCTGGATTATATTTTTTACATACTTTGCCGTCTCTTTTAGCTTTGCCGGCTGGCCTATCATTCCTCTGAGCACAATCATTATATTTTGTTCTTTCAGTAACGCCACATCCTCAACATATGCCCTGATAGTATTTTGAGGCATTGACGATGAAATAAAAATGTATAAATAACTTTCTTTATTGAGTGAGCATTCAGGGGTTTTGATTGCGTCGGGATAGATTATTGCATTATTTTCTTTTTCCCCAACATTAAATAAATCTGCCTTAATTCTTTCCATTTCTTTATTTAATGTGCTTTGATATTGCTCCGAATAGAATTTTATTGCTGCTTCGTTTGCTCGCCTTTTCGCCTCTTCATTATTGTTTTCTATAATCCCTATCTCTAATTTCTTTTTTTGTTCTTCGACCACATCTGCTATTTTTTCTAAATCAATATCCTTTTTGTTGAACTCTTGCGTGTTCCATAACTTTCCTCCGACAAATACCTCAACGTGATCCACACTGTCATCTGTCTGAATTAATGTTTTTTGAATTACTTGAGCACATGCTTTTTCATCTTCTTTTAAATATACTTTGTCTTTTTTTATTGCTTCTACCGAATAACAAGGCGAGGGCATTTCAATGAATGCTTCTTTTGACTCTGCCTGAATTACAAAAGTAATTAATATTATACCTATTAATAATGTTATTCTGTATCCATGCAACATGTTCTTTTCCTGTAAAGTAAAAATATTAAATTATCCATTTTTCGTACATCAGGTGGATTTTTACCCGGCCCCCACATTATATCGGTAGCTCCTAAAGCAGTGCAAAATCCGGCATTTACCGGCCAAGCTATCTGATCACGATAATGATGTTTAATCCAAATTGGGGTGTACATACATTGACAATACCAACATGCACCGTCACATATAGCTGCCTGGCGATGCATTCTAAATATCGACCGGCCAACAATTAATTCATACGCCTGTAATAAATCATCGTTATTAGCGTGTCCGGTAAGTGGATACAGGCTCCCCGACGATCCTACACACCAATGAAGCGGGGATATTGAATATCCAATATTGGCTGATATAGCGTCCGCTATACATGTTAATTGCGCCCCGTAATTTGCATATAAATATGCTTCTAGTTGAATAATTACGGCCAATTCATCATCTTGCCACAAAGGATCTATTTCAGATAATCCTACGAGGTCTGTTGATGTCGTTTCTTCACACATTGTATCTAGCGATTCATCCATCATCCCTAAAATATAAAAATACCAGAAATGAGCTTGCACAAAGGTCGACGTCTCGGGGTTTCCATGGCCTATTTCACTGCCACCACCTTTCATTAACGATCTTAAGCTTGATGATTCATCATCATTGTTCATGTTTATCCCAAAACTCGGGAAGCAATAGGGGTCTTTCACAATTTCCACATAATATGAAGGCGGCCAGAATGATATTGTTATGCCTTCCCTCACATAAGGAGGACCTTCCGTTGGGCACATACATTCCATTTCTGATTCGCTTTCGGTTATATCGTTTACATGAGATCCTGCATCTATTTCTATTCCCGCTATGTATATGGGAAAGATACATTCCCAACAGATCGAACTTATTAAATCACCCAATGCAGAATCATCCGGGCATTTCGAATACACCGCATTCGGATTTGTAATTAATATTAATAATAATATTGTGATTGCTATTTTTCTCATTACTTCTCTTTTTTTAGTGCGTATTCCTTAACTTCTAACTCCGTCCCTTTTTGCACAGCCACAGATGGCACCGCTTTTATACCCATCCTGTCAATTATTTCCTTGTTTGCATAATACACTGTCAATGTATTGAGTTTTTTTCTTATATCTAAATAAGATCCATCCGTAATCAGGAGCATTGTTCTCATGTCGCTTGGATATGGTGATTTTTTGTACCATTCAATTTGTTTTTCATCTTTCCCATTTATAAAAACAAGAATTCTTCTCATAAATACATATTCCATGGGGTTATATCGGTAACCCTTGGGATAAATAACTACTCCGTCACGGCCGATAATATCCTCTTTAATCAATCCGGTCATATCCACTTTAAATACTTTCTCTTCCTGCACCGTGGGTAAATCTACTAAGTCTTTCGGCTTATAATTATTTATTTTCTCTCTTTGCTTACTTTTAAATTTTTCCCAATCGTACCCAGCGATTGCTTTCTTCATCTGCGATATAGCATCTTCTTCAATTATGGGATAAGTCGTGCCATACGTCCCTAGATCCTTTGCTAAAGCCTCCACGTGCATACTAATTGCTAATATTATCGTTATGAATGTTATTATTTTTCTCATTGAATCTTTTCTTCAATTTTACTTTGATTTTGCTCAGTTAATTTATCTTTGATAATTTGCATTTTGTTGTCCATTTTTGTTTTTGTTGCATTTATATATTCTGAAAAATCTATTTTTGAAAAATCAATATGCGAAAACTCATCCTCTGTAAAACCGCGACAATCCGGCGCTCCTACCGATCCCCATCCGTTAAATGACTGAAGTTGCGGCCTGCCTTGCTCATGGATAATTCTGGCCAACATAGAATTAAAACAACAAAACACATTGGCCCTCTGGACACATCCAATCAGCCACCATTCTTGTTTGCAGTAATCACCGATAAAATGACAACTCCCCGTGCTCGCTTTGGCTACACATTCCGAATCGGGCTCGCCACACATTTTTTTTATAAACAAAAAACTACCTTCGGACTGGTCACAACAATTAAAGAAATTTGTATTCACTCCGGGAGGGCGGCATTCCAATGGTTTCCCATTAAATATTATTATTGTTCCTAAACACTTTCCATTCCCGTCTTTTGGCCCATCATCATGATAAGATGAGTTGTCGCCATTATTTGTATTGGGGTTTTGAGTTGATCCGTCAATACAGGATATATTGTTGCACTGCATAGTGTTGTTATTTGCCGTGTTGGGAAAGCAATTATATTGTGAGCCCAAAGGACAGGTGTAGCCTATTACACATTGCATTGTCGCATTATCTAATGTCCCACCTGTACAATTCGGCGCTACCGTGCATGTATTGTCTGCTTCTTGATTATAACCGCTTGGACAGGTGTAAGTCGGGCCGCTGCAAGCCTCGTTTCCTGTCTTTGCACAATTATTGTTTTGATAGGTGTATCCATTAGGGCAGATATAAGTCGGACCGGTGCAAGCCATGCTGACAGTGTTAACGCATAGATTCCCTTGTAACGTATAGCCAGTCGGACAGGTATAAGTCGGGCCGGTGCAAGAATCGTTCACTGTTCTCACACAGGTACTATTTTGATAGGTATAGCCTTGAGGACAGGTATAGGTCGGACCCGCACAGGCTGCCGGTGTAGTCTTTTTACACGCTGCCAGGCAAGCGCTTTGTGATGCGTAGCCGCCCTGGTAAACACCGCCTATATAACATCCATAACCTCCGGAGGTGCCAATACATGTTCCTGAAGCCACAGTATTACAATTCGACGTGCAGGTGCTTGAGTTTGGATAGACTGTGCCGGTGCTGGAACACGTGTAATTCGTAGCGGGTGCAGTGATAACCGTATGGTGACAATTTGTCGTGCAGGTGCTTGAATCTGGATAGACTGTACCACTGCTGGAGCAGGTATAATTTATCGTGGGATTGGTTGTTTGTGTTTGCGAACAATTGGAATTACATCCGCCTTGGTCTTGATAAACTGTGCCGGTGCTCGGACACGTGTATTGCGGCGTTGGAGGTATTGTGTTGGTGATTGTACAATTCGCATTACACGTACTTTGATCTTGATACACGGTCCCGGTGCTCGGACACGTATAATTATTATTAATATTTATTTCACATTTTTTTGTAGATAGACTTACATTCCCTCCGGCAGGACATACCGGCGCCGTTGTTTGTGTTATACAATTCTGAGCTTGTAAGGGGCAATAATATTGATTATTGTATTTTTGGCATATCCCCATTTCCGTACTGAAATCAATGTTACCATCTTGATTTATATCTTTGACGCAGATTTGTTGTCCTGCGCTTACTTTCCCGCCATATGTATCGTCATTACAGGTCAGCGGTGAGCATTTTTTTACTCCACTTACATCTACGCATGAATATTGCGAATCGGCAGGACATACCGCATTTATACCCGTTATTGATAGTGTGCCGGCGCTTATTTGGTAACATCCAGAATTGCTACAGGTCATTCCTGCTATGGTCAGGGTTGAATTACTGCCTACTATTGATATGATTCCAGCATCCGCGGCTGCGGTCCCGGTTATTGATGACCCATTTATATTAATTTTCCCGAGCAATGTCTCTGCGCATGATGTCCCACCGTCACACCCGAATATTTCAATATCAGAACCATTGCCAACCATTCTCGAAATTTTGTCAGCAGCTACCGTACCCGATACGGTTGCGTTTTGAATTTTAATAGTGCCGATATTTCCTGATGAACACGAAACATCACTACACGTCCAGCCTTCTATGATTAAAGATGATCCTTTATCGTCGGCACTTATTTTTGTGATACCTATTTTATCTTTAACGTATGTTTGTTTTGAGTTTACAGCCCCGGATAATGTTATGTTGGCTGTTGTGCAATTCACCATATCCTGCGGGCATATGGGCGGCTCCGTTGCCAGACAATCCCATTTTTCTGTTTTTACATCTATTACTCCATCGCCATTAAGATCTTTGACACAAGTGTTAGCATATCCTTCTACAATCGATATAAGTAATATGATGGTGACAATAAAATATTTTTTCATTTCTTTTCCCCTGATGAACATATTGCATCTTTGCCGGCCTCTTTCAGAGATTCCAAAAGAGTAAACGTTTCCGCAAACTCATCAATACATTGACAATCTTTTATTATTTCTTCCCCTGCTCCCGCGGGGCATGTATTCGGTGATGGGTAACATTGCCTGTAATAAAATTCATAGGTAGTTACATCCTTTCTGTATTGTGAGGTTGTTCCTGTTTGTGTCGCCTGGGTATCCTGTTTTGGTTTTCTGGTTTTACATACCTTGCTGCATGTATCATATGGTTGAGTTCGGGCTACTCCCAGATCGAAAGTATTACCCTCCGTTTGCCATGTTTTTGTTTTGTCGTCCTGCCGGTAATCAGTAAATGTCGCTATTCCATTTGTATCCTTTGTAGTTTTATAAACTTGATTTACCCTCTGCATACTATCGGTAAAATCAAACTTGCTGTCACTTTGACACATGTATGTCCGGTCCTTTTCCCACCAATCCCGGCAAATATTATGAGAATAAAAGCCGTAATAATCCTTGCACGTTGCTATGGGGATCAATCCTGTTGGTTGATAATTTTTATACGTATAAACATTATCTACTTTTTCATCCTGAATTTGACATTTGGGATTATTTTCCAGGACATTGCATTGATCATTTATTGATTCATTGACAGTATCTATCCTTGATGCAGGGTAGGTACAATATTTTCTCCAAAAATAGTATGTGCCTCCACCACCACCATCAGATCCACCCCCTATAATACCACCATAGAAATAAAGCCGATTGCCGTCGGTCATCGGCCGCAGCCACCAATACCACTGCTGGTCAGAATATATGAAAACAATGTTTGTATTAGGATCTATATCATTTTTAAAATGAATATTTGGAATTGTCGATATTAACACCCCATTTTGATTTGTTATATATACCCCAGGTATATTAATAGATGTTCCCCATATTCCATTATCCATGTTAGTTAACAATTGTACATTGATGGGATCATTTTTTACCTGACAGCTGCTTAAAGTATTACAATAGCTGGCACAAGCGTTTCCATTTTCTGAACATACTGTACTGTCTGAATTTAAAGCGGCGTTTACATAAGGGCACGACGCAGACTCCGTAACGGTTATGTTGCGGATTATTTTACAGGGAGTTATTTGGCCCAGGGTATTATGATATTGTTCCGAGTTACTCATAACGCTGTACAGGCTGTTGGGATCTGTTTGCTCAGTTGTCACTTCCTGTTGGGCGGCGCCAGTAATCGGCGCATCGGTCATGCCGCCGGCATAATAGTTAGCGGGGTTTGTTCCCGCTCCTGAGTTTGCCGACCCGCACTCTGTCAGGGATTGGCTGTAATAAGTTATTTCTGCATCGTTTATCTCCACACCCGTCAGGCTGTATTTGGGGTTTGCGGACATTATTGCTCCTGTTGCTCCAGCCCCTAAATCTTTCAGTATCAAGGGCAAGTTCGACCAGGCGACATTATTCCCGCAGGAATTGTTTATGCAATAACATCCACCCATTTTTGTCAGATCTGTTTGTTGAATACTTAATTTCCCCTGATTATCCGCTACCCACTTCCAATATTTACAATTTTTCCATGTTCCTACATCGCATTGTATTACTCCATTGCCGCAGATTCCGGATATCGGGAAGGGCATATTGTATTGATAATCCATTTGCCCATCGAGGTTTGTGTCCTGCATAACCATCACCATGTCCAAATCTCCCGTACTCCCCGGCTGCACCAGAATATCCACGAATTTTGATGTTGACGGACAGGATAATTGTGCAGAAAAACTTTGAGATTGATCTATGGTTTTCATCGGGGTTTGGGAAGATGTGATCGGCTGGGCGGCATTTTGATTGATCGCCGCCCCTGTTCCTAAATATTCATAAACACTGCCCGCGGCATCCTGCGCTTTGGACCGTGATTTATCTATATCGTTTTGTGCCCAGACAAAAGACGGATATGCCGATAGCACAAGGATACATATTTTAACTGCGATATTTTCCCACCATTTCTTCGATGGCCTCTGCATAATCCTTCCCCTCTTGTTTCACTATATGATCTATTTCCGCTTTTTCTTTCGCATCAGATGTAAATAAATAATAACTAAAAGGATCTACTGCTAATCTCGCCACTCCCTGGCCATAGGGGGTATCCATGAATATTTCGGAATATTTCGGTCTGTTGGATTTTACTGATTTAAGCAACTGCATCTCGAATTCACTCATATCAATTAATTTTTCTTCTTTTGCTTTTTCATAATCCCCCGACTCCAAATAAAACTTAAAGGCGGAGTTAGCCATTATAACATCACCGACATTGCCGAATTGTTTAATGTCCAATATACTTTGTGTGATTATAGAAAATGATCCGCCGTATTTTCTTGCTCTTCTATACCCTTCTTCAATAATCTCTTGTAATGCCCCATGGCCTTCTTTAAGAAATTGCCAGGCCTCATCAAATATTATTAAGCGCCTTCTGTTGCGATCCGATAAGTATAAATCCTGGGTAACGGCGTTAATTACCTGCAGAGTGATTACTTTGAATAATTCTTTAATTGGCTTGAGGTGCTCTAATTCCAGCACGACTAATTCATCTGAGGATATATCGAAGTTCGACCGGCCACAAAACCATTTTCCGTATGATCCCTGCGATGTAAAATCTCTTAAATTGTAGGCTAATATCCCTGCCGCTTGTTTAAATACTGTTTTATCGCCGCTGCCTTCTTTTAACTCAGCATCGGCATACTTTGGATACTTGGCTAAATATTCATAGATCAAATCTACATCGGCATCCCTGCCCGCTTCCTTCCATGCCCAACGGGCTGCGGCTTTTAATATGGTCATTTCTGTTTCGGCATTAGCGAAGGGCACTGTATCTGTAGCCGAATAAACCATCGTGTGTAATAGTGACACGATTGGAGGAATATCACTCTCTGGCTCCTGAATGTATGTGAATGGGTTCATGCACAAATTAGATTCCGGGCTGAAATCTAAAAGTCTTCCCTTAAATACATCTGTCTGTTTTTGGTAGGAGCCGCCGATATCGATGATTCTGATCATAGCATTGGCGGCATAATAATTAAGGGTGATGTAGTTGACCAAGAAACTTTTTCCGGCGCCGGATGATGCAGAAATAAATAGATTATGATTATTGGCCGCTCTGCCAAACAAATCCAGGCGGCAGGGTTGCCCTTTGCGTCCCATAAACAATAAGTAAGGATACCCGCCGCCGGAAAAATCAGCTTGCACCGGTAATAACGTTGCTACTGCTGAAGCCGGTGCAATAAAATCTCTATCCAAATTTTCTATATTATCTTTGACGTTGTACAGCCCAAACGGCAGGGAGGCCACAAGCAGCGGAGGCAATATGCCTTTGTCTTCTTGCATGACATAGCCATTTTGTTCCCATAACCTTTTCGCTCTCACTATAGATTCTGCGGCTTGTTTTTGATCTTCGCTCCATACCCACAGGGTCGGAATTATTTTTACAAAGGGCAGTCCTTTTTCGATATCATCCACCGCCTTCATATATTCATCTTTTTTCCGCATTAACGATGGCGTAAAGCTTCCGGCGCCCTGTTGTTGCAGTACCAGATTGCATTTCATATGCAGTTTCATTTTTAAATCTTCATAGATAACATTCATCGAATATAAAAACGGCGTCAATATCTGGTTGGCATCAGAGATAATACCCCATACACCACCAAAGCATTCATTGGTCTGAAATGTATCTACTTCTGTGGGAAATGTTTTGACGGTCGCACACCGGAAATATCTTTCCCCAATCTTAATTTCCGCTAAGCTCTTTTTGATAACTGTGTCTGATAAGATGACTTGCTTATTGAGATACTCTTCTTCGTTGTAATGTTTATTGTTGCCTGATGGCTGGTCATTAAATAATTTTCTCATCCAGTCGACTAATTCTGCAGGCCCTAAATCTTGCGGGTGTACGCCGGCTCCGGATAATATTTCCTTTACCGTGCTGTACACATCCGTAATATTGATTTTTTCCGCTTCTTTTTCCGGGATCTTTAAGGCCACAAATAAACGAAAATTTCTCAGGGGCATCCTTTGAAATATATCCATCCCTTTTGTGCCTTTTCTGAAAAACTCGGCAAACCACTGCGCTGATTCTTGTAATACTTTATTATCCCGCGTCTTTCCTGCTTTGTATAATTCTATTTCCTCCTCAATGTACGGATCTGCATATAATATGAATTGAATTATACTGCCGAACGGGATACCGATTCTGAATAAGCCTTCTAAAATAAATGTTGTTTTATCACCGGCAAAGGCCAGCGGTGTGCATTCCCAGAGAAATCCTATTGTTTCATCCACGTTATAATAGAATAATTTTTCCTTATCGTATGCCCTCCATGGCAAGTACGACGAAAACTTATTACGCTGCGTTATTCGTTCTATATCATCTATCGTTGCGTCTCTATCCTGCCCTAACAAAATATCCTGTATTTTATGACGGAATATATAAATGATTATGGATAAGACGCCTGTGGCTATTATGGCCAGCATTACGTAAAAGACTTCCATTTTTTTCCTTTTATTATTCTTCAGAATCTATTAAATAATTGCCCACTACCCACTGCGAATCATCTGTTAATAAATAGATATATCTCATCATATATAATTCGTTCAGATCTCCCTTATACGGCAATACCAGCACCCGTATAACCTTCGGTGGTGCTACTAAGGGTGTATTCGGCTCTTTAAGCATTGTTGCTAATTTTTTATTAACCGCCTTTTGATACATCGTTGCGGATGATTCAATTGTTATGCGTTTATTTTCTGACTCGTTTGTTTCTGAGGTGGAACAGGCACTGCAATATGTATCTTCAGATACATTATTATTTTTTGCTTCCTTCCTGCATTTTTCACACGCCGCTTTATTTTCTTTTTCATTTAATGCGTTGTTCTTCTTTTTTTGCAGAGATTCTTTGTAGGCGCCTTCGACTTTAATACATTTTCCCTTGTCATAATCCGGGCAGGAGAAATCGTCTTTATATGGATTTATTATTGCGCCGCAGCCCCATAGGCACAGCATTGTAATGATGATGAGACATTTTTTCATTGCAGCTCTTCCCCTTTATTTATTTCTTTAATTTCTAATTCCACGCCTTCCGATATAACCAGCGTTACATCCCTGACTGCTCCTACTTCAATAACGGGCATTGTCTGTCTGGCCAGATCTAAATAAAATTTTGATATTTCTTTGGCGGCGCTGGAAATACCTTGGCCGGCACCGGCTTGGAGCATTTGGCTTGGATCTATTGCCTGTGTTTGACCTAACGGGCTAATACTTACTGTGGTTGTTTGCGCTTTAATCGCGTCGCCAATGCCGGCAAAAAATCCCGCCAGCACTGATCTTGCCACGATGGCGCCCATTTTACTTACTACCGTGCCTCGTAATCCTATTTTACCATCAGAATCTACAACGAATCCTTTGACGTGTTGATCGATCACCGCTGTTCCTTTTTTGGACAGACATGATATGCTGGTAATCCTCAAGTGAGCCCTTTCATCCGCCAAAGATCCATGTCCTTCGCTTATTACAAAACACCCTTTAAGATTTGCTCGTACCTGGTTGGGTAAAAAAGCAAGGTCCCTAATACGCAATAAAACCGGGACAGGCTGTCCTTTGCCCCCCTCCGTTGTCGGGGCATCCAAGCCACTCAGCATTGTGGCCTCCATAAAAGAAGGGGGTAAATACACCGTCTTTTTTTTGCTTTTTTTTTCCGCTGCTTTTTCTTTACTGTCCCCGCCAGCGTTACGATTGCTGGCTATTTCAATTGCTCCATATTCACGCTCCTGTGGATCTTCTTGTTGTCTTGCTATGCCGGGCACCGGGGGTACACTTCTTTGTGCTTGATTATTATACTGCCTGGATGGACTCTGGGAAATCGGCGGCGGCGGTATTGGTTCGCTTTTAATTTTTGGGAATGCTGTTTGCCCCGATTCGACTTTGCTATTTGGCTTCGATTCGGCGGAGCCTGATTTATCACCTTGCTGATTCTTATTCTTATTCTCTTTCAGTTCTTTTTTCAGATCTTCCACTTCTTTCAGCATTGTGTTTATTTTTTCCTGGCCTTGCAAATACGCAGACTTCTCCAACAGATGAGGTTCCAGCTTTATTTCTTGTTTGGGGTTTTGACTTACCTGTGGCGCCTCTCTGGTTTTTGTTCCATATTTTATATAATATACCGAAATACCAAAGACCATCAGGCCCACGATGATAATGGTTCTAACTACCTTCTTC
>JBEKMF010000061.1:0-13696 GCA_050008655.1 Smithellaceae bacterium | reverse complement strand
TTTTTTCCAAATAGGCGGGTGTAACGGCCTGCCTATTTGTTTGCCCTTTTCAGAGAATATCCCCCATAAGAAAGGATGTTGCGATACATCCGTTTCTCCTATCGACACCACAGTGTCTCTTTTGCGGCCAATATTTAATTGACACACAAGACTGAGTTTCTTATAGTTCAATTCAGTAGGCCATATACGATCCTTTAAAAAGGAAGCTATGCTATGAAATCATTATTCAAGGCAGTACGCGTTGCGTGGCTTGGTTTGTGGGCCGCAATCGCGACCATTATCCTAGGTATTCCCGTCATGCTTGCTGGCCTGCTGAGCCATACCGGCAATCTTGCCTTCTCCATTTCGAAGCTCTGGGCATACACCATGCTTGCCGTGTCCTTTGTCCGTACGGAAATAAAAAATAAGGCGAAGATTCTCAAGGGAACGTCGTATATCATTATTTCCAACCATCAGTCGCTTTACGACATCATCGCGCTGGTTACCGCGCTGGGTATTCAATACCGCTGGTTCATCAAAAAGGAAGTTCTCAAAATTCCTATTTTCGGGTACGCGTTGTACGCTTCACGGAACATCTTCATTGACCGTTCCAATACCACCAGGGCAATCGAGAGCATTAACAAGGGCATTGATCGACTGCCCAGGGGAGTGAGCATAATGGTGTTTGCCGAGGGGACCAGGTCGCCCGACGGGCAGATTCACGAATTCAAAAAGGGGGGATTCGTAACAGCTGTCCGGCGGAAGATCCCCATCCTGCCGGTTACCGTCAATGGAAGTAGACGTGTCCTCCCCAAGGGAAGCCTCGAGGTGAAGCCGGGAAAGATTCAGGTCGTGATCGGAGACCCCATCGATACCAGCGGCTATACCACCGATACCGTACAGGAGCTGATCGACAAAACGCGTCAGGCGGTCATGGCGAATTTCGATCCCGGGTATGTGGGGGATGTTGCAGCTCCGAATTAAAAAATCGAACCCTGAAATATCAGTAAAAAAATACGGAATTGGAAAGAGCCGTCGAACTGCGCGATGAAATAAAAGAGTTGAATAAAATTCTGCTGGAGATGGGTTATCTTTGTCATTCGTCATTCTGACCCTTCAATCAACCCAGCAAAGAAAAAAATGTGGATAATATGGACATCAACTAATTTGTTACTATGTTATAAGTGAAGTGGCAGGGATAGTTCTATTTTACTGCCGATACATCAATAGAGAAGATGAGGTTTTTGGTTGAATATAATTGTTTGCATTAAACAAGTGCCGGGTATAACGGATGTCAAAATCAACCCGGAGACCAATACATTAATCCGTGAAGGCATACTCAACATTATTAATCCCTTTGACTTGTACGCTATTGAAGAAGCTCTCCGCCTTAAGGAAAAATTCGGAGGCAAAGTTACAGTTATTTCACTGGGGCCGCCGCAATCCATTAATGCCCTGAAGGAAGCTGTTGGGATGGGGACGGATGAGGCAATCCAGCTTTCCGATCGCACTTTTGCCGGTTCGGACTCCTGGGCAACGGCATATACTCTGGCTCTGGCCATCAAAAAAATAGGGCAATTCGATATCGTTTTGTGCGGCAAACAAGCTATTGACGGCGATACCGGCCAGGTTGGCCCGGGCATTGCCAGCCAACTCGGCATTACTCAGCTCACCTATGTTTTCAAGATTATCAAGCTGGAACTACAGACCGGGACGATTCGAGTAGAACGCCTGCTGGAAGAAGGCCGGGAAATTGTAGAAGCCAAATTGCCTGTTCTCCTCACCGTGGTGAAGGATATCAATCAGCCGCGCTCAGCTACGCTTTCTCACATGCGCCGTGCTGCCAAGCTCCAGATTCCCACATGGACTGCTGCTGATTTACCCGGAGCAGACCTCGCCAAATTAGGCCTGAAAGGAAGTCCGACACAGGTGATAAAGATTTCCAGCCCGCCCAAACGCGAGGGTGTTTTGGACTTGATAAAGGCCGATAGCGCCGAGCAGTCTGCGGCTATACTGGCCGATAAAATTATCGAAGAAAAGGTTCTTTAAGGATAGACCATGCCCCTGTTGGAAATAGATAAAGACAAGTGCATCGGCTGTGGAGGCTGTGTCGATGCCTGCCCACTGGGAGCGCTGAGTCTGGTTGATAATCTGGCGGTGGTTAATGATAAATGTACGGCCTGTGGAGCATGCCTGCTGGCGTGCCCGGTGCATGCTCTCAATCTGCCTCAGGAGCGTCCGCGGAAAACTGCCGAGAACCTCTCAGTGTACAGCGGTGTATGGGTCTGGGTGGAACAATTCAATGGAAAGATGGGAAGTATTTCTGTGGAGATGCTGGGTCAGGGCCGAAATCTGGCCAACCAGCGCAAAGTTGCGCTCACTGCATGCGTGCTGGGACAAAATGTGGAGCATATTACAAAAGAAGCCATTTCATTCGGAGCAGATCGTGTTTTTTGGGCTGATGACGAAAGCCTCACTGCTTACAGCACAGCACCTTATGCGAGTACGCTGATTAACCTTATTCGCGAGTACAAGCCGGAGATATTCCTCATGGGCGCAAGTTCCCGTGGCCGCGATCTTGCCGGTTCGGTAGCGTCTATTCTCTACACAGGACTGACCGCTGATTGCACCGGTCTTGATATTGATCCGGCGAATGGTTTATTACTTCAAACTCGTCCGGCTTTTGGCGGCAACGTCATGGCTACAATCATATGTCCCGATCATCGTCCGCAGATGGCCACCGTGCGCCAGCGCGTATTCGAGATGCCCGTAGCCGATTACCGACGTCAGGGTCAGGTCATTCCAATCGAAGCTGCCATGAGGGCAGAACAAATTACGACACGTGTAGTAGCTTCTATTCTGGAAAAAGATGAGGTTAATCTTGCTGATGCCCGCATAATAGTGGCAGGTGGACACGGCGTGAACGGTCCAGCTGGCTTTGAGCCGCTCCGTAAATTGTCCGCGGTATTAGGCGGTGCGGTGGGATCATCGCGCTCCGCTGTAGATGCAGGATGGATATCGTATGCCCATCAGGTAGGACAGACTGGCCGCACGGTGCGTCCCGACTTATATATTGCCTGTGGCATTTCCGGCCAAATACAGCATCTGGCCGGTATGAAAACATCCAAGGTAATTGTTGCCATAAATAAGAATCCCGACGCGCCTATTTTCAATATTGCCAATTATGGCATTGTGGGCGATTTGTTTCAGATTGTTCCGGCCTTGACGGAACAATTTAAAAAGAAGCTGCACAAATAGCAGGCGGCGAAAAATATGGATTGGAAAGAGCCGTCGCATCGCGTAAGGAAAGAAACATGTCTATTCTTTTTACACCGATAAATATTGGGGATGTGCGGATCAAAAACCGGTTTATCCATTCTGCAACCTATGAAGCCACGGCATTAAAAAACGGAGAGGTAAGCGATAAGCTTATTAGAAGATATCAAAATCTAGCCAAAGGGGAAGTTGGTCTGATTATTCCCGGATACATGTATGTTCACCCATTGGGGAAGGCGTATAAGTATCAAACGGGTATTCATCACGATGATATGATTCCCGGCTTAACGAAATTGGTGGAAGCTGTCCATAAAGAAGGCGGGAAAATAGTGTTTCAATTGGTCCATGCCGGAAGGCAGACTACAAAAAGAATGATCGGGCAGACCCCGCTTGGGCCTTCCAGCAGCGGAAGGGATCCGATTTATTTCGTCAAACCGAAAGAAATGAGTGTAAATGAAATCCAGGAGGTGATTCGCGCCTTTGGCGGGGCCGCCAAACGGGCTGTCAATGCCGGTGCTGATGGTATTCAACTCCATGCCGCACATGGTTATCTCATCAGCGAATTTTTATCGCCTTTTTTTAATCATCGAAAAGACGAGTGGGGCGGTTCCGACAGCAATCGCTTTCGCTTCTTAAAAGAGATCGTTGCCGAAGTCAGGAAGGCAATACCCAAAGGAATGCCCATTTTGGTAAAAATGAACACAAACGACTATACACCGCAACCCGGGGTTACTCCTTCTTTGGCTGTAAAATACGCCCAATGGCTCGCGGACTTGAGTATCGATGGATTAGAAATAAGCTGTGGAACAACAACTTACTCTTATATGAATATGTGCCGGGGTGATGTTCCGGTGAAGGAATTAGTCAGTGGTCTCCCTTTTTGGAAGAAGCCTCTGGCGAAGATGGTTATGAAAAAAATGGTTGGTAAGTATGATCTGGAGGAGGGATATAATCTAGAGGCGGCAAAAATGATAAAACCGGTTATGGGGAAAATTCCTTTATTCGTTGTCGGCGGACTACGAAAAGTAGCGCATATGGCCGAGATTTTGGAGAAAGGGTATGCAGATGGTATATCCATGTCGCGCCCTTTTATCAGGGAACCGCATATAGTAAAAAAAATCAAGGAAGGAAAGGCCCAGGCCGTTGCCTGTGTTTCCTGCAACAGGTGCTTTGCGGCTGTTGCAATAAATATCCCGGTGCAGTGTTACGTTAAGGGATTTCCGGAGTTTTGATCATTGCCTCCACAGCGATATCGTGCGGGTATTCCTTAATGACGATCAACGGGAAGAATCTTGAAAATATTGAGGGCCTCCATTTAGAGGTCCCGCCTTCCGGCATATAAAGGAGTTTTCATAGATGACGCAACCGAAAACATCGAATCCAACCGATTTTATCCGCGATATCATTGATGAGGATCTGCGGACAGGGAAACACGAAGGGCGTGTCGCTACCCGTTTCCCACCCGAACCGAACGGCTATATCCATATTGGACATGCTAAGTCGGTTTGCCTCAACTTCGGCATTGCCGCACAATATCAGGGGACCTGTAATCTGAGGCTCGATGATACAGACCCGCTGGGCGAATCCATGGAATACGTGGAATCGATCATCCGCGATGTGCGCTGGCTGGGATTTGACTGGGGGGACCGTCTGTTTTATGCCTCTGACTATTTCGAGAAGCTTTATCAATTTGCTATTGAGCTTATCAAAGCCGGCAACGCCTATGTCTGCAGCTTGAGCGCCGATGAGGTGCGGGAGCAACGCGGAACGTTCACCGAACCGGGCAAAGAAAGTCCCTATCGCCACCGCTCCATGGAGGAGAACCTGGACCTATTTCAACGAATGAGAGCCGGCGAGTTTGCGGACGGCGCCCATACTCTGCGCGCCAAAATTGACATGGCCTCTCCCAACATTGTCTTGCGGGATCCCGTCCTCTACCGGATAAAACGGGAACCTCATTACCGGACGGCAGACAAATGGGTCATTTATCCCATGTATGACTTTGCCCACTGCCTCTCCGACGCTCTGGAAGGAATTACCCACTCCATTTGTACCCTGGAGTTCGAGAACAACCGTCCCCTGTACGATTGGATCGTGGAGAAGCTGATTCCTGCCCATCGCCCACAGCAGATCGAATTCGCCCGTCTCAGTTTGAGTTATACGATTCTCAGCAAGCGCAGGCTCATTGAATTGGTGGAAAAAGGCTTTGTGCAGGGCTGGGATGATCCGCGTATGCCCACCGTGACGGGGATGCGGCGCCGGGGCTATACGCCGGAGGCTATCCGAAAATTTTGCGCCGAAATCGGTGTGGCCAAAAACGACAACCTGATTGATATATCCCTGCTGGAGCATTGCGTTCGCGAGAATCTCAATGATCGCGCGCCCCGGGCGATGTGCGTCTTGCGGGCCCTCAAAGTAGTGATTGACAATTACCCGGAAAACAAAGTGGAACAATTCGAGTTCGCCAATCATCCGCAAAGTCCCCATATGGGAACCAGACAGGTTTCCTTTTCCAGAGTGCTTTATATCGAGCGCGATGACTTTCACGAAAATCCGCCCAAAAAATATTATCGCCTCGGTCCGGGAAGAGAGGTCCGTCTTAGAAACGCCTATGTCATAAAATTTGAAAACATGGTGAAAGATAAGGAAACCGGTGAGGTCATTGAGCTACACTGCACCTATGATCCGAAGACCCGGAATGGTCCGCCGGCAGACGGACGCAAGATACAGGGAGTTATTCACTGGGTCTCGGCCGAGCACTGTGTACCGGTAGAGGTGCGATTGTACGACCGGCTATTTAGTATTCAGGATCCGGGAAGAGAAGGGGATGCCTTTACGAAATATCTGAACACGGGATCTCTCACGACCCTGACGACCTGCTATGCCGAACAAAGTCTGAAAAATGCGGAGCCGGGCAACCGTTATCAGTTTGAAAGGTTGGGGTATTTTTGTGCTGATGCGAAAAATACGAAAGCCGGCAAGCCTGTTTTCAATCGCATTGTGCCGCTGAGGGATTCATGGACTAAAGTAAATAAGGATTAATATTGGCTGGGGAATAAGAATTCGAACCTTAATAAACGGAGTCAGAGTCCATGGTCCAAAATAATAGGAAGTTATTTCAATATGTTACCACCAGAAGGTCATCGGATTAGTGGATGTTCATTTAAAAATAAAATTGGATATCGTATTTGATAAATTATTCTTATGTAGTATTGCTTTCACCTATAATTAAGGGAGGATTATTATGAAAAAGTTTTCAATGATATTGTTGTTGGCACTGACTTTCTTTATGTTTCCGGGAATATCTCAAGCTGGAAAATGTATATATCTCGGAGTTGGCGATAATGGAGATAATATATACTATGATTCAAATGTTGAATATTCTGGTTCTAAAGTTAGTATCTTTACGTTTCACGACAATAATTGCACACAAGGTGGAGATGAAGGAATGACTATCAATTGCGCAAACAATACATATCGTTGTTTCTTGTGCGATAAGTGGGAGCCAATAACTCACAAACTCATTAAAGCATTAAAGAAAAAGTATTGCAAATAATTGACTTGCTGTAAAAATAAATTACGAACTTATTCAGGCTGCTTCCGAATTGGATTTCTGCGAAGGCCAGTCCTTATAATGCTTACACGAAGAAGTATGTGCTGCTTGCACCTACAACTTTTGAGCGGTCGTCATTCTTCAAGACTGCAGATTACGGATCGAAAGAGAGTAATGGTAAGAGCATTACCTGCTTGACAGTATTTGTCACATCATAATTTACTGACTATCTAATGAAATTTGTCCATACCCTATCTTCTTTTTCAGGCAGAGAAACACCTGCATTTTTACCCGCTTCTATTGATTGTAAGAGCCATGCCATATTTCGGCCAAGTGTCTGCATTGTCTGCAATCCTTCAAAATCTTGTAATACTTCCTCTGGTGTATTGCCATGTACCATATTCCAGTACTGGGATGACACAATGGGCATATTATTGATAGAAAAATATTTATTCAGCTGGTCAAATACAGCTGTAGCACCACCCCTGCGGCAGCTTACGATTGCTGCACCAGGTTTATATGCAAACACATTACTCCCGGAATAAAAGCATCGGTCTAAAAATGATTTTATGAAACCAGACGGTCCCGCATAATGGACAGGAGAGCCAAAAATAAAGCCATCTGATGTGTTCGCTTTATCAAGTCCTACGTTAACTGCATCATCATCAAACACGCATTTCCCTGCATCAATACACTTTCCACATGCCGTACATCCTCGTATAGGTTTTTTCCCAAGATAGAATATCTCTGTTTCAATATTAGACTTATTCAATTCCTTTTCAACTTCACAAAGGGCTGTGTAAGTACATCCTTTTTTATTTGGACTTCCATTTACTAATAATACTTTCATTTTACAAACCTCCACTTTTGTAGCATTGGTTATCAACATCTCATTTTTAATAAAAAATATCAATTATTGCGGTTTGAAGTCTTGTAATGTTTTTGAAGTTGGTGATCTGCTGATTACAGGAAGAACGAGATAAAAAGGATAGTATTCGTTATACCTACAAGTGTTGGGTACAGGCCATTGATTATCCCACATTAAGTAGCTTTCATTTATTTCTTAATAAATAACTTGGAAAAGCTTCCTGCAGGGCATTGCGGACAAGGCGGGAGGCTGGTTCGTTCCATCTTTCCGGGTGTTTTTCTAAGAACTTGGCGACGATGTGACACAACTGGTCGGGTGTTACTCCGCTTGGTAAAGAGTAGTCGGAAGCCGTAGCTTCTGCGACACCTTGAACATATCCCAGATAGTTTCCGGCCAATAAATAGTCAGCCTTTGTGTAATCTTTATCTGCTTTTAAGTATGCTTTCATTCCATCGACAAGTTCGTTCCCGCTCATGGCAAATGCAGAATGAAAGTTGAGGACAAATACAGCGAACAACACTATTCCTAATAGTCTCTTCATCAGCGATCTCCTATTTCAGTCGTTCTGTTCTCACAACAATTAATAGTCGAGTAGTAATACAGGTTGATGTTTGTTTTTTCCGTTTACCGCCTGGTTTCCCGGCTGTGTGTCGCAATATTTCACCTATTAACGTTTGTAATGTTGCATAATTTTCAGAATTCGTCAATTAACGAGTACAGGAAATAGTCTAAATAACACCAAAATGTGGAAAGCCGTAGAAAGTCACAAAATTTGACGATATGCCAAGTACTTGATTTTTGGCTGGGGAATAAGGATTCGAACCTTAATAAACGGAGTCAGAGTCCGTTGTCCTACCATTGAACGATTCCCCAGCAAGAAATGTTGAAGAAACTTGCCCGTTCAGTTTTTGGGCGGGGTGTATATAATGCGATTGATTTTTTATGTCAACAAATTTTCTTGTGAAACTCCAATTCTAATGAAACTCAGATATTACAAACGCAGTGCAGTAATATTTGTCAGTTGTAATGAGGCCCAAGTTTAAGAAACGAAGCGCGCTGAAACTTGCTGGCCGAATTATCCCACGTGCGAAGTTAAGTGGGACAATAACAATCCCGCGAAGCGGAAGGTAGTGAAACTCAAATTTTAAGAACGAAGTGAATTAAAATTTGTTAGTTGAACTATCGCGTATAAGCAGGGGTATAGTACCCCGCAGCTTGCTTCGGGGGTACATGCTCGTGGTCCATGAGTTCCTGTCATGAAGTTGACGAGCTTATCGGCAAAACGCGTCAGGCGGTCATGGCGAATTTCGATCCGGAGTATGCGGAAGGGCTGGATGTTACATTTTGCGGTCAATATTTGATTGACATTCAGGAGCCTTCTTTATATACTCCAACTGTGAAAAAGGAAGTTCTTGTCAATTATCAATCCCTACAAAATAAACTACAGTCCTTGTCTCTCTGTGTAGAAACGAGGATGTGTCCTGATGACTACCGTCTTTAAAACAGTTAATCAGTTTTTTGTAAACTAACAAAAAGTTTTTAAGGAGATTTTTTGGAACGGGTAGCGCCTTCTGTCATTAAGCACATTGCCTTTATAGGCAATTACCTGCCGCGCCAGTGCGGTATCGCCACTTTTACCACTGATCTATGCGAAGCCATTGCCGAGGAATACAAAGATGCCTCGTGCATAGCCCTGCCGGTCAATGATATCGAGTGTGGTTACCCGTATCCCACCCGTGTCCGCTTCGAACTCGCCCAGAAAGATATCGAATCATACCGGCGCGCGGCGGATTTTCTGAATATCAATAATATCGAAATTGTATCTTTGCAGCATGAGTACGGCATCTACGGAGGCAGAGCGGGAAGTTATATCCTGACGCTCTTGCGTGAGCTGCGCATGCCCGTTGTCACAACATTGCACACGATTTTAAAGAATCCGGATCCTGATCAACTCAGTGTCCTCGAGGAAATCACGGCTTTATCGGATCGTGTTGTTGTTATGAGTGAACGCGGAAAGGAATTTCTGCAAAGTATTTATCACGTACCCCTGGACAAGATCGATATGATACCGCATGGAATCCCGGATGTGCCATTTGTTGATCCGAGTTTTCACAAAGATCTGTTCGGCGTTGAAGGCAAAAGCGTTCTGTTGAGCTTCGGCCTGCTCTCCGCCAATAAAGGCATTGAGAATGTCATCAAGGCTCTGCCGGCCATCTTAAAGAAATATCCGAATGTAGTGTATATCATCGTAGGTGCAACTCATCCGCACGTCCTGCAAAACGAAGGCGAAACTTACCGACTATCCCTGCAATGGCTTGCCCATGAAAAGGGAGTGGAAGGGAACGTTATTTTTTACAACCGCTTCGTCAGTCTGGAAGAGCTCATCCAGTTCATCTCTGTTGCAGACATATATATCACGCCGTATCTCGATGTAGCACAGATCACATCCGGCACACTGGCCTACACTGTGGGCGCGGGCAAAGCAGTAATCTCGACACCATACTGGTATGCCGAAGAAATGTTGGCTGAAGAACGCGGCGTTCTGGTTCCCTTTAATGATCCGGAAGCACTGGCCAAGCAGGTGATCGATTTATTGGGTAATGATTCGAAGCGGCATGCCATGCGGAAACGCGCCTATCTCTTCGGCAGGGATATGATCTGGCCGCAGGTTTCCCGCCGGTATATGAAGAGCTTTGAGCGTGCTCGCACGGAACACCGGCACTTTGCGCAGGCTGAGTTTGCCGTCAAACCATTGGATAAACGAGCAGCGGAATTGCCTCCGCTTAAACTTGATCACCTGCACCACTTGACGGATGAAACCGGCATTTTGCAGCATGCCATTTTCACGATACCCAATTATCGCGAAGGATATACTACCGACGATAATGCCCGCGCGCTGATTGTAAGTGCACTGCTCGAGGAGTCAGGTATAGAGGAAGCCGCTCAACTGGAAACCCGTTACCTCGCATTTCTCTGGTACGCCTTTAACGAGGAAACTAAACGTTTCCGTAACTTCATGGATTACAGGCGCAAGTGGCTCGAAGAGACCGGCTCGGATGACAGTCATGGACGCGCCTTGTGGGCACTGGGCACTGTGCTGGGATTTTCCATTATACCGACACTGCACAACATGGCCGGCCGGGTGTTCCAACAATCACTGCTCGCCATTCTCGAGACGACCAGCCCACGAGCCTGGGCTTTCGCGCTCATTGGTATCCACGAATATCTGGAACGATATGCGGGTGACCGTCGCGCAAGTCAGGTACTGCAGGAATTGGCAGGCCGGCTGCTGAGGCTTTACCAGGATAACCGGGCGGCTGGCTGGAACTGGTTTGAAAATAGATTGACCTATTGCAATGCCGCATTGTCGCATGCGATGCTGTTGTGCGGACAATCTATACCCAACACGCCAATGAAAGAAGCCGGTTTTGAGTCTCTTATCTGGCTTGCGGATATACAGAGGGCTGATGCTGAGGGAAAGCATTTTGTCCCTATCGGTTCCAATGGTTTTTATGAAAAAGGGAAAGAACGCCCCCGCTTCGATCAACAGCCCGTGGAAGCGCAGGCGATGGTCTCAGCCTGCCTCGAAGCTTACAGGATAACCCGGGAAAAAAAATGGTACAATGAATCACGGCGCGCCTTCGAATGGTTTCTTGGACGAAACGATTTGCATCTTCCTGTGTATGACCCTACGACAGGAGGCTGCCGGGATGGTTTGCATCCTGACCGGCCGAATGAGAATCAGGGCGCGGAATCCACACTGGCTTTTCTTCAGTCTCTTTTGGAATTACGGTTAGTGGGAAATTTTGTGCAGTCTAATGAGCATACTCAAAATGAATAATTATCCTGTGGAACTTTTTCATCGCCATAAACGAAACCCCATTTTGAAAGCGGAGAACTGGCCGTATCGGGCCAATAGCGTATTCAACCCCGGGGTTGCATTGCTTCCTGATGGGACTACTCTGCTTTTGTGCAGAGTGGAAGATCGCCGCGGTTTGTCCCATTTTTGCGCGGCGCGCTCAGCCAATGGCGTGGATGGCTGGAAGATAGATCCGCGGCCCACACTTATACCCGATCCCGAACATTTTCCCGGGGAATTGTGGGGCATTGAAGATCCGCGCATTACTTACGTTCCTGAATTAAAACAATATGCTGTTGTCTATACAGCTTATTCCAGCGACGGGCCCGGCGTTGCTCTCGCACTCACTAAAGATTTTCATCAATTCGAGCGCTATGGCATGGTCATGCAGCCTGAAGACAAAGACGCCGCTCTTCTGCCGCACAGAATCAACGGCCTTTGGGTTTTGTTCCACAGGCCGGTCAGCGGCTTAATAAGCGCGCACATGTGGATTTCCTTTTCCTCCGATCTTCATCATTGGGGCGGACATAAGCAGATCCTGGAAGCACGGTTAGGCGGCTGGTGGGATGCGAATAAAATCGGCCTCTCTCCTCCTCCAATTGAAACTCCGGAAGGCTGGCTGGTGATATATCACGGTGTAAAAAGGAATGTTGCCGGCGCTATTTACAGGTTAGGGCTGGCTCTATTCGATTTGGAAGCGCCGGAACACTGCCTGAAACGCGGTGACGAGTGGGTCTTTGGTCCTCAAGAACAATGCGAGGTGTGCGGGGATGTGGATAAAGTCGTCTTTTCCTGCGGCAGCACTCTTTTGCCTGATGGCGATACCTTGCGCCTCTATTATGGCGCGGCTGATACGAGCATTGCCATGGCTGAAGGCAGTGTAAAGGCCATGCTTCAGTGGCTGGATGAACATAACTGCATGACGAAATCGGGTAATTAGGGAGCTGATACAGCTGTTCCTAACATTACATTCCATCGATACCGTACTTTCAGCAGGTCGTTTTTCAATTTGTCGTCCAGCTTGGAAATCTCCGGCCGCTGGATTTCCAGATGTACCGTGCCGGGAATATGCTGTTTTTTATAACTTGCTTCTGGATTCGTATCCACGATCAACCGGAGCATATCACGGGCCGTTCAACTTTGTGGCGACCATTTTCGTCATTGACACATAAAATCGCTTGTCTTATACTGAATCCCTCAAAAAACAATATCTTATCAAACGAGGCGTTCCGCCAAGCGGACGCAAGTCTAGAGTCGCAGTCTATCCGGTTTGAAACGGGATTCGTAAATGATCAAGCGGGCTTTTCACGAAAGGAGATTTTTTTATGAAAAGAAAAACGGTTGAAAAAATTGACGGCGGCGGAAGCGGCAAAGCCTCAAAAAGAAAACGGGACGTATCGAATGAGTCCCAGGAATCAGCCCACCTGCTTCACAGCATAGTCCAGGGCTTTTCCATCCCCGCCTTTGTCATCGGAGTAAATCATAAGATTCTCTATTGGAACCGCGCCCTTGAGCGGCTGACGAATATTCCCATGAGTGAGGTGGTCTATACCACCCAGCACTGGCGCGCTTTCTACGCCAGCGAGAGGCCCTGCATGGCAGACCTCCTCGTCGATGGTGCTGAGAACCGGATTCCCCAATGGTATGCCGGCAAATACCGCAAATCAGATCTTCTGGAAGAGGCTTACGAAGCAACAGATTTTTTCCCTGATCTTGGCGAAAAGGGGCGCTGGCTGCGCTTCACGGCCGCGCTGATTCGGCAAGCTAACGGTGATATTGTCGGTGCGATTGAAACCCTGGAGGACATTACCGAACGCATGACTGCAGAACTTACGCGGCACGAAAGCGAGCAGCAGGTCTTCAGCATCATCGAGGGGTCGCCTATCCCGACCTTTGTCATCGGTCTCGATCACAACGTGATTTACTGGAACCGCGCTCTGGAAAAATTGAGCAATATCCGTGCTAAAGAGATGATCGGAACAAATCAGCACTGGCGCGCTTTCTACGCCAGCGAGAGGCCCTGCATGGCAGACCTGGTCGTCGATCAGACCATGGAAACCATGCCGGAATGGTATGGGGGCGTTGCCAAATCGAAACTGTTAGAAGACAGCTACGAGGCGGAAGGATTTTTCCCCGACCTAGGAGACAAAGGGCGCTGGCT
>JBEKMF010000060.1:0-13810 GCA_050008655.1 Smithellaceae bacterium | reverse complement strand
ATATGCCGCCAAGTTTGCCCGTAAGATGACCCGATTAATCTTAAGCAGTCCAGAGCTTAAAGACAGTGCGATTAATGTTAATATTCCCTGCCTTCCCCGCGAGAAAATTAAAGGGGTCGTAGTTGTCCGGCAAAACAAAAACAATATTGTTGAAACTTTTGAAAAGCGCGTAGATCCAAGAGAAAATACTTATTACTGGATTTCGGGAGATTATTCCACCAAGGAACAAAATGAAGACACGGATGTTGCCGCTTTGGCTGCCGGTTTTATCACGATTACACCGATTCAATACGATTTGACCAGATACGATTTGCTGGATACCTTGCAACAAATGGTTCTCGATAAAAAGCTTTAGAGTAAAGGACACAATTAGTGCGTGAGCAAAACAGGGATATGGCTTTTGCGGAGAACGAGAGAAGTAGTACTTCCTAAAAGCAATTCGCGTAGACGATTATGGCCATAAGCTCCCATAACCATTAATTCCACGGATCCTTCTTTTATAAACTTAATTATTTTTTCAGCTTCTTTGCCCTGCAGAATGATTACTGCGCAATCAGCGCTTTGTGCTTCTGCAATATCCTCTATTTCAGTGGTGAGTGCAGTTGATTTTTGAGCGTCAGAGGAGATGATCACAACTGTCAGCGGCCAGGAAGCTTGTTTGGATAATTTCAAAGAAAGTTTAAAAGCTTTTGCCGCCGGATCGCTGCCGTCGTAAGCAAGCCCCATGCTTTCTATTTCCAGGAAAGTTTCGGGAGTGATCAGCACCGGTTTCCCTGAATTGCGGACAACAGCTTCGGCTACTGAACCAAGAAGCCCGCCTTCCTTTAAGTGAAAGTGTTCGCCCTTTTTCGCCATCAGAATTAAATCGGCACTTTGAGATTCTTCGATGATTATTTGATTGATTTTACCAGTTATTTTTTTCACTTCGGCATTTATTCCTGATTCCTGACAGCGCTCGCGGAAAGCTTTTAAGATAAAGTCCGCTTTTTCGTTAAGAGACGTTTCCACTGCGTCAAAGAAACCGTCGTAAGGAGGCATTCCGACGGAGCCGGAAATATCGGTAAGCATCGGGCCCTGGATCAAATTCACGTCCAGAACGTAAAGACCAATTAAAGAGGCGTTAAGTTTACGGGCGACATAAATTCCATATTCCAACGCCGTGAGACTGCTGGCGGAGCCATCGGAAGGAATAAGAATTTTTCGCGTAACTGTCATGATGTTTTTTCCTCTATAATACAGCCATGGTTACTTTTCTTTTTTATCAAAATTGGCTAAATCTTGAAGCAAATTGGCAATATACTTTTCATCTTTAATATCATCGGAAGCGTCGCTTCCTTTGCCCGGTTCGTTGGAAAGATTTTCATTGAAAGACAAAAATTTACCTACAATATTTCCATTTTTGTAAGTAGCCTGTTCCTTTATCTGCCCGTTTTTGAAGTAAGCTATGTATTCACCTTCGCGTTTGTCGTTTATAAAATATCCTTTTTCCTTAATTTGTCCGCTTTTATAATAGCAAATATATTCTCCGTTAAATTTGCCGTTTTTAAAGTTTTCCTCTTCTTTTAACTGGCCGGTTTTGTAATAAATGTGATATTTGCCGTCGAGCTTACCTTCTCTGTAATTTTCCTCTTCCCTGATGTGGCCGTTTTCGTAATAGGAAATGTAGAGCCCGTCCATTTTGTCGCTAATAAAGGTTACATTTTCCCTCACTTGACTGTTATGGTAATAAGTAATCGCGGCTCCGTTTTTCTTGCCGCGGACAAAGTGCAGTTGAGCCATTATTTGACCATTACTAAAGTAGGAAGTATATTCTCCTTCCAATTTGCCATCCTGCAGGAATTTTCTTTCTTTTAAAAATCCATTAGAGAAAAACAATTTTTTTTCTTCAGGATTTGCATACGATTTGGCCATAAAAATGTAATCTCCATTATGTGGTTAAAGCTTTTTTTAAACAATCCTTTATGATAATGCAATTAAAAAAGCGAATTATTGATAAATCTAACCATTTTTGGAAGAAGCTATAATAGTTTGACAGTTGAATATTATTCCCTATAATAACTCAAAATTATGATAAAGGGTAAAATTAATGATAATTTCTAATTTTGATACAACAAAGGTGGCTATTATCGGGCCGGGCCGTTTGGGTACTTCTTTTGCTTATAAACTGGGACGCGATAAAAAGCGCGTGACCATATATTACCATGATTCGGAAGTCTGCAAAGCAATCAACAGAGATCATTTAAATCCTATTCATTTGACGAAAGATTTAGCGGATCGCCTGGGGGGGATGGAAAATGTTCCTCGTCTATCGCCAAAAGTTTATGCCACAAATGACTTGGAATATGTCATCGAAAATAATGATTTCATTATTTTGGCTATAACAATGAACCGTCTGCCGGAATTAATTAATTATCTCAAACCATTGATTGATAAAAAAGCTGGCGATACATGTCTTATATCTCCCATAAAAGGTCTGATCTCCGATGAAATCTTCAAGGAACTGATTACACCTTCACAACTGATCGACAATAACCTTTATAAAGTGAAGCATAAGTATCAGGTAGTATGCATAGGTGGGCCTTTTTTTGACGTAGATATAGCTTTGGGAAATCCCGTTTGTCTTACGGTAGCTGGTAAAAGGCGGATAGCAAATATTGTCAGGGAAGATTTGCTTAAGTTTAATCGCAAAGAACTAAATACCTATTATAACTTTGATGTTGTTGGTGTGGAAGCTTGCGGAGCACTGAAAAATATCGTGGCGAATATTAAAGGAATGGCTGATTCCATGGAATTGGGTGATTCCATCCCAGGCACCATATTTGCCCGTGCCGGTGTGGAAATTCGGTCTTTGTCCCGTATTTTGGGCGGACATTTTCAGGCCTTCCATAGCCAGGCAGGTGTGGGTGACTTGTATGTGACTATGTCATCCCTGGCCAGCAAAAATTACCGCTATGGGAAATATTTTTATGAGCTTTATACAGGCAATCCTATTGAAACTAATTTGCGCGTATTGGAAAGAATTGACGGTATGCCGGAAGGTCCCAATACGGTGAGAAACGTTTATAAATATTTAGAAAAGAAAAATATGTACAGTCCGCTTTTTTCCTGTGCCTACCGGATATTTAATGAAGTGGGCAATAAAAACGCCATCAAGGATATGATCATTCAAGCCTGCCAGTATGACAAAAGAACACGAGAATATATTGGGCCCATATCCAGGATTATGTATCGCATTACTCCCGATTATTGGTATCGCCGCGATAAAGATTTTTTCGCTTAATGAGATAATGAATAAAGCGGATAGACTTTCGAGCAGATAAAATATCCATCGTTAATCCTGTAAATAAATTGGAAAATATACCTTTAATGATTGTGCAAGGTTGGCGTCCTTAAGTCTATGATTTTTATCATCGGTATTAAAATAGCAATCCGGTAATTATTGATAGTAAGGAATTATGCCTATTGTTTTTCATGTGAGACAATTTCTTGTTATCTGATCCGGACATTTATTATAGATCAAAAATTACTATTTTACAATTCGTTCCATAATGAATAGATTTAACGGCGATGACGGTTTTGTTCTTCTGGCTTCCTCATCCCAGTAGATTTTGTAGTCATCTGCGGAGACACTGTCGATAAGGCCTACGGTGATATAATTTTCTTTTATGAATTTTTCCGCCCATTTTAAGATTGTCTTGTCGGAATCTGGTCTGGGTACCCATGAAGCAGGTACATTTACAAATACAATATATTGAGGCTTGGATGTTTCGATCTCTCTAATAAATTCGTACTGCATTTTGGTGGCGTAACTATGTGGCTCCATTAATCCGTAAGTGTATAAATAACCGGTTGCTGATTTCCTATCGGCGTAAAAATAAATTTGTGGCTCAGAACCGATTACGGCAATGCGCTCGTCTTTGTTGGTATGAGCTTTGATATATTCCGCGATTTTAATCGATTCCGGAAAAGGATTCAGCCCATACATCAGCCGGCAGGCCTCCACCGGAGTGGCCTTGAAGAAAAAATCTCCCAACGTGACAATAGGGTAGAAAATAGTTCCCGCGACGACAAGAACCGGGATAATTTGTACAATAGGTGCAATTTTTCTGTCGTATAGCCATTGTATCGAAACTGTTGTGGCCACACCAGCGAGCATTGCGATTGCGGGAAGTAATGTGATAAAATAATGCTTGCGGAAATAAAATCCCGGGCAAACAGTAAGGAAGGAAAAGAAAAAAAATGTGAGCAGGAAAACCTTGTTTAGCCGCGACTTGTCACTCCAGAATATACTGCTTAATCCGATGATCGCCACAGCCCAGATTAAAACCAACGAGTCTATAACCTGGGTGGCATTTGTCAGGAAGCTTTGTAATGCATCAGATAAAGTTATTATAGATACATATTGCCTTGCATAGGTGAACGTCCAAAACCAGAATTTAGAAAAAACGCCAACATTATAAAGAATAGCACAGATAAGTAAGAAAGGTAGAACCGAGCCTATTGCGAGCATGCTGTTTCCTAAAGCTAATCGCTTCCAATTAATTGGTCGGATAATTGTTATCTGCCATGTAAAGTAAAGCAATGCAAAAACAATGAAAAAAACGGCATGTTGTTTTATGATGAACGCCAATCCGTATAGTAATCCGCTCATAAATAGGAGCAGATACTTATTGGAATCAATAAATTTTAATAAAAGTATGGTTCCACCCAGAGCAAAAGGTACGATAAATTGCGTCGCATGTGCGGATGTGCCCAGAACAGAAGGACTAAGAGAGAGTAAGGCAAAGCAGGCAGATGCGACTATGGCTGCGGTGTTGTCAAATAAACGGCGCGTCAGCAAAAATAAAAGGATAGTAGCTACACAGTTGGCCAGCATCAATCCCAGATGGATACCGGTGATTGTTTGTCCGAAAATTGCCATGACCAGCGCATAAATTGCATAAATACCGGGAAGCTTCATATTGTAAGCCATTAGATAAGGCGGTATCCCGTGAAGCATTAGTTGCCCCATATACGCAAATTCGCCTTCATCGCGTTCTAAAGGAATCTGCAGAAGGCGAATGCGGATAGCTGCTGTGAATAACATGATTATTGCCAGAACGATCCATGGCCCGTAATTTTTTCGTTTACGTTTATTTTGCTTTCCCCAAGATTTTACCGGTTTAATATTCTGGTTTGATTTTTTTGAACGGTTTGGGGTTGGCATTAGAAACAAAAACCTTCAAAGAGATTCTACTAAGATCAGTGGAATGTTTATATGGCAAAAGCAAAACTCTGTCAAATGTAAAGTAGCTGCAATTATCCAATATGTTTGGCATAATAGAAAAACAACAAAAGGCATAAATAACTTGATTGAGTTCAAAAGCCAGGTTAGAAATAGATGCCATATTTTAATGATTGAGTATTCTTACCGCTGATATCATTATGAATAAACACCGGAACCTTTGGATTATTAGTAACTGGAATCTCAGGATAATCAAATGGAAAAAATAAAGTTGGGCATAAGTTCGTGTTTGCTTGGTGAAAATGTGCGTTACGATGGCGGGCATAAGCTGGATCGTTTTCTCAAGGGTACTTGGGGAGACTATGTAGAATATGTTTCTATCTGTCCCGAGGTTGAATGTGGCCTTGGTGTTCCACGAGAGCCCATGCATTTGGAAGGCGATATCATTTTTCCTCGCCTAATTACAGCCCACACAAAACAGGACATGACACAACGCATGATAAATTGGGCGAGAATGCGAGTTGTTGAACTGGAGAAAGAAGCTCTTTGTGGTTTTATTTTGAAAAGCGATTCCCCCAGCAGCGGAATGGAAAAGGTAAAAGTTTATAATAAAAAAGGAATGCCTGTTAAAAAAGGGGTGGGAGTATTTGCCAAAGTATTCATGAAATATTTTCCGTTGCTGCCGGTAGAAGATGAAAGACACCTTCATAACCCCACACTGCGGGAGAATTTCATTGAGAGGATATTTGTCTTAAAGATTTGGCGAGAAGTTTTAAAGAAAAAAGATAATATAGGAAACTTGGTGGATTTTCATACAAGGCATAAATTGTTGATCCTGGCCCACAGCCCCAGGCATTATCAAAAGATGGGGAAACTTGTGGCCGGACAGGAAAACATTTCCTTGCCGGAACTCATCCGGCGATACCAGGTTCTGCTTCTAGAATCTCTGCAGCTGAAAGTCACCCCGAAAAAAAATACCAATGTTTTGTAGCACATGATGGGATACTTCAAGGAACAATTATCCGCGGATGAAAAAAAAGAATTGTTGAAAGTAATCAGTCATTATCAGAAAGGATACCAACCTCTGGTTGTGCCCGTTACTCTTATTAATCATTATGTTTGCAAGTACGACCAATCGTATCTTAGGGAACAAGTTTACCTAAATCCGCACCCTTTAGAGCTTCAATTACGTAATCATGTGTGAAATAAATATAATATTTTTTGCTGTCTTTTTATCCTAAATTTAAACTTGACAATCATTTGTTTGCTATGCTACGAGGTTTCATAATTGAAAGAATAAGTTGAGCTGAAAAAATGTTGACAATTATTTCCAACAATAACTGGTGGTGGCAGACTTTAGGTAATGTCTGCCCATAAGCTCGGACAAAAAAAGGATGAGCATGGGCAGGGGAGCTCCTTCCCATGACTCCAAAAATTTATGGCAATGCCATGGGAAGAAATATATTCCATGGCATTTTTTTTAGGCTTATTCTTAAAAACTTATTGGAAGGAGAATAATTATGGAACAGGTAAAAGTACTATTGCAGGATCGTGAAATACCCAAAAAGTGGTATAACATCGTAGCGGATTTGCCTACACCGATGAAGCCGCCTTTGCACCCCGGCACCGGTCAACCGGTAACTCCCGGTGATTTGGCGGCAATTTTTCCAATGAACATTATTGAGCAAGAAGCTTCCGGTAAGCGGTGGATAAAAATTCCGGAAGAAGTTTTGCAAAAGTATTTGCTCTGGCGTCCATCGCCTCTTTACCGCGCTTATAATTTTGAAAAAATGCTTAACTGTCCCGTTAAAATTTACTATAAACATGAAGGTGTCAGTCCCGCGGGTTCACACAAACCCAATGCTGCTATTCCTATGGCTTATTATAATAAGATGGCCGGCACAAAAAGAATGGTTACCGAAACCGGCGCCGGACAATGGGGCAGCGCATTGGCTATGGCTACCCAAATGTTCGGTTTGGAATGCCGTGTTTATATGGTTAAGATAAGCTACGAGCAAAAGCCTTACCGGCGCATACTTATGAATACTTGGGGAGCCGAATGCATTCCCAGCCCGAGTAACTTAACACAGGCCGGTCGAAATGTTTTAGCAGAACATCCTGATTCTCCCGGAAGCCTGGGTATTGCCATCAGCGAAGCAATTGAAGATGCCGTGACCAGTAAAAATGCACGTTACGGATTGGGCAGTGTCTTGAATCATGTCCTTCTCTACCAGACAATAATCGGTCTGGAAGCGCAAAAACAAATGGAAAAAATAGGCGTTTATCCTGACGTAGTTATGGGGTGTTGCGGCGGGGGCAGCAACTTTGCCGGCATTTCCCTTCCTTTTGTTCGTGACAAGATTCACGGGAAAGAGGTGAAGATAGTGGGTGCAGAACCATCTTCCTGCCCCAGCATGACCAAAGGGCCGTTTGCCTATGACTTTGGTGACTTGGCCAAGACCACACCGCTGCTTCCCATGTATACTTTAGGCCACGACTATGTTCCCGCACCGATACACGCGGGAGGGTTAAGATATCACGGCATGGCGCCGATTATCAGTCATTTGGTCAGGGAAAAGTTAGTTGAGGCCAGAGCCTATGATCAACTAAAAACATTTGATGCCGGTGTCAAATGGGCACGTACAGAAGGCTTTGTACCCGCACCCGAGACCGATCACGTCTTGGCCGCTGTTGTAGATGAGGCTCAGCGCGCCAAACAAGAAGGAAAGGAAAAAGTAATTCTCTTTAACTGGAGCGGTCATGGCTTAGTTGATCTTGCCGCTTATGACGCTTATTTAGCGGGTAAATTGGAAGCATATGAGTTGCCGGATAAGGAAGTCGAACGGGCATTGAATGCGATTAAGGATTTTCCGAAACCTTAACGAAGTTTCTGTAAAATTGCCTGCCATGAGGCTGGAGCTTTTTTATCTAAGCGGTTTGCAGTTGATAAGCTATTGAAATTTGCTTGATTTCAGTAAGAAAACCGTCAAGAATAAAAACCTTGACGGTTTTTCTTTTTTTCGTCAATCTAGCCGAAAATGAAACAAGATATGAATAATAAATTAATCCGTTGTCCTTATCGAGTTTATTGAGGCGGCAAAGACAAAAAATGAAAAGCTTGGATTTATTCAGTCTAGAGGGCTCAAATGATACAAGGACTTCAGCGCCCCTTGCCGAAAGAATGAGACCGCAAAGCCTTTCCGAATATATCGGCCAGCCTCATCTCTTGGGGGAGGGTTGTCTGCTCCGAAGCGCTATTAAAGAGGACAATCTCTTTTCCATGATTTTTTGGGGACCGCCGGGTTCCGGAAAAACAACACTGGCCAGAATTATGGCTAACGAGACTCACTCGAAGTTCATTAGCTTTTCCGCCGTTCTTTCCGGAGTAAAAGAAATTCGTGCGGTTATTGATGAAGCCAAAGAATTATGGGAGACAAAGAAGAAAAAAATGGTTCTCTTTGTTGATGAAATTCACCGTTTCAACAAAGCCCAGCAAGATGCTTTTCTGCCTCACGTGGAAAGCGGCCTGATTACGTTAATTGGTGCGACTACGGAAAATCCTTCATTTGAAGTTATTGCTCCTCTTTTATCGCGGACGCGGGTTTTAGTTTTGGAACCGTTTTCCGAAGAAGAGTTGATGAAAATAGTCGAACATGCCCTAAAGGATAAACAAAAAGGATTAGGACAGTTAGGCATTCGGATGGATCACGATACCATTCTTTATATTGTTCGTTTGGCTGACGGCGATGCCCGTAGCGCCCTGAATAATTTAGAAGCCATAGCATCAATGGTGCAGAGCTTGTCTGTTGGAGAAAGGGTTGTCTCTCTTGCCCTGGCCCAAGAAGCCCTGCTTAAAAAAGCTCTTTTATATGATAAGAACGGAGAAGAACATTATAACTTAATCTCGGCTTTCCATAAAAGTCTACGGGGAAGCGATCCCGATGCCGTTCTATATTGGTTGGGACGGATGCTTGTTGCCGGAGAGGACCCTCTCTATATTGCCCGGCGCATGATACGTTTCGCCTCGGAAGATGTGGGCAATGCCGATCCGCAGGCATTAGTCATTTGTGTTGCTGCTCAGCAGGCTTTTCACTTTATCGGCTTGCCTGAAGGAGAGTTGGCACTGGCTCAAGCCGCCGTTTATTTGGCCTGTGCCCCCAAAAGCAATGCCCTTTACGCTGGTTTCGGCAATGTCAAAGAAACAATAAATAAAACCGGATACTTGCCAGTGCCTCTGCATATTCGCAATGCACCAACCAGATTAATGAAAGAGCTTGATTACGGCAAAGATTACAAATATGCTCATGATTATGAGGATGCCTATGTTCCACAAGAGTATTTGCCGGAAAAGCTACAAGGGCAGATATTTTATCAACCCAAAGGATCGGGTTATGAAAAAACCATTAAAGAGAGAATAGATGCTTGGCAGCAGGCAAAAAAGAAGGCCAAAGATGAACAATAATTTAATCTTGCACAAAAGGAAAGGGAGGCTTTGTTGGAGCCTCCCTAGGAGTGAAGAGAGAAGGCTTGTCACCTTCCAGGTTATTCTGCTGTCGGCTAGTTATGCCCGTTATTTTTAGTCGACACTACTAATAACTTAAACCTAAGTGAAGCATTTATTGTGCCGTAATTGGGCTAATTATTTTAACTTCCTATAATAATTGACAAATAATTTAAAACATAGCCTTTTTGAAATAGATGAACCGCTTATATTATCGACAATAAATGTCGGAAAATGTACTCGCTAAATTTAAAATATATAATAAATATAAATAGATAAGCATATATATAATATTTACCCTGCCTTCGACAAAAATGTCGATTGTTTCTTGGATTAGCCGTTGACTTTTCCCTTGAATGGCTTAAGATGACCGGCAAAATGAGACAGAAGGATAAAAATGCGTTTTTTCATAAAAAAAGAATTAATTGTTGAACGAAAAGCTCGCAAGTATAATGGTACGTTTCTCCAACCTTTAGCGGTAGGCATCGTCAGCGCTGTTTTGGTAGCCTTAATCTTGATTATGGGATTACTGGATCTTAGAAGAAGCGAAACAGATCTCGTGGGTTTTATGGAAGATCAGGCTCTAAGTACGATCAGCGTTCTGCAGCGGCTAACGGAAGAAAATTTTAAAAGTATAACAGCGACACCCGAAAAAGCAGGTTCGAGTTTGAATGATTCCCGTCAGGAAGAAGCTGCCTATTCCAAAAAATGGGTGATTGAAGCAATTACAGAAATGGGGAGAAAATTAGACCAACAATGGAAAAAAGGTAAAGTAAACGATGATTATCTAAAGAAATTTGCTGCGGATAATAATTTTTGGTATTTGGCCGTCTTGAATCCACAGGGAAACTCAATATATGAAAGCGGTCCTTTACAGACCGATATGCTTGATCCAAGAGAGCTAAAAAAAGGCAACCGCAATTTAACTACTATTGAAGTAATGGAAAGAATTCGCGCAAAACAAGGCATTGGTTTTGTTGCCCTTCGGCGTAAGGATAACAGCGGCACAGTGGTTATAAACCTGGATAAAGAGGGATTAATCTATTGGAGCCTGAAAGTTGCTGTGGAAAAGGGGATAAAGAAAATCGGAGAAGGTCATGGAATAGTTTACATGCAAATTATCAATGATCAGAAAAAACTGCTCAGCAGTGTCGGCCGGCCGATGCAAGGTTTAAAAAACAATGATTTCAATTTTAAGGAAATATTAACAGGCAATGTTAAAATCGTCAGCACGAAAATAAATTCCGGCGAAGACAAAATTTTGGATCTGGCCGCGCCATTATTTTTGGATAAAAAGGTTGTCGGTATAGTGAGAATTGGTCTCGACCGGGGATCCATGGACAAAATCATTGCCGAAAACCGCCAAAATATTTTTATCTTTATGTTTTTTGTTGTCATCATTGCCTTATTATCTATGTGGCTGCTTTATAATGATCAGAATCGCCACCTGGCCGGGATTATTGAGATAGAAAGGCGGCTGGAGAAAGCAGAAAGGCTTTCTTCCCTGGGGCAGTTGGCGGCGGGTGTGGCGCATGAAATTCGCAACCCCTTAAATGCCATAAGTATGGCCACGCAGAGGTTGAAGAGAGAGTTCATTTCAGTGGATTCAAGTAAAGCTGAAGATTTTCAGAATCTTTCCGGTGTTATAAGAGACGAAATTAAGCGTCTTGACGGAATTATTGAAGAGTTTCTTTCTTTTTCCAAAAGCCGCAGATTGGAACTGCGCGATTTTTCTATAACGGAAATTTTACAAAAGATTGTCAGTCTCATTCGAGAAGAGGCTTCGGCTCGTGGTATTACTATTGAAACAAAATGGCGGCAGACTCCGGCAATAATTCCGATGGATATAAATAAGTTGCAGCAGGCATTTCTCAACCTGATCAAAAACGCCATGGAATCTATTCCTACGGAAGGGAAAATTTCCATTACGGTGGATAAGGAAGGGAAAAATTACATTGTTGTAAGTATTTCAGATACGGGCTGCGGCATGACAACTGACGAAATCGAAAGGATTTTTAACCCGGAATACACGACAAAAGAAAAAGGCTTGGGGTTAGGCATACCTTTGGCAAGCGAGATAATCCGCGGCCATGGGGGAGATATAAGGGTTATTAGCCGGAAGGACGAAGGAACAACATTTGAAGTTGTTCTGCCTCGTGAAAGATTGAACGAAAGGCTGTAAATATGGGGGATAGTTACCCATGCAAAAAATAAGCATTCTCATCGTTGAAGACGGTCAATCTCAGAGGGAGATGCTACGTGATTTTTTGCTTTCCGAAGGTCACGTTGTAGCAGAAGCGGATAATGGTAAAAAAGCTATTAAAACGGTTTTGAACGGTCATTTTGACTTAATCCTCTTGGATTACAAAATGCCCGGTATGGATGGACTGGAGGTACTAAAAGAAATAAAACGCATCAATCCAGAGATAGATGTAGTCATCATTACCGCTTACGGCACCATTGAAACAGCAGTAGAAGCCATAAAAGTAGGAGCAATTGATTACATCACCAAACCGGTGGAACTCGACGAATTATTAATACTGGTCAACCGGGTGGCGGAAAGAAGACAGCTCATTCAGGAAAATAAGCTCTTAAGGGAAGAACTAGGCAAAAAAGGTGTCACTGCCGATAAAATAGTTTACAAAAGCCCGCGTATGGCGGAAGTGATTAATATGGCGGGACGCGTTGCCGCGAGCAAGGCATCTGTTCTGATTCAAGGGGAAAGCGGAACAGGAAAAGAGCTGTTGGCTAGGCTGATTCACCAATTAAGCCCCCGGGCAAATAAACCGATTATCGTTGTTAATTGTGTAGCCCTGCATGAAAATTTATTGGAGAGCGAATTGTTCGGTCATGAAAAGGGCGCTTTTACCGGTGCGACTTCCCGCCGGATCGGACGGTTTGAAGAAGCCGATGGCGGAACACTTTTTCTTGATGAAATAGGAGAGTTACCCCCGACAGTGCAGGTTAAACTTCTGCGGTTTTTACAGGAACGTGAATTTCAGCGTTTAGGCAGTAATATTGATATTCACGTTGATGTCCGGGTCATCAGTGCGACAAATCGCGATTTGGAAATTCAGGTCAAAGAAGGAACCTTTCGTGAGGATCTTTTCTATAGGTTGAAAGTTGTGACCATGTCGCTGCCCCCTCTGCGGGAGAGAAAAGAAGACCTGCGTATTTTAATCGATCATTTCATTGATAAATTTGTCAGAGAAAATGGAAAAAATATTCAAGGTTTGACTGCCGAAGCGCGGGACTCACTTTTGAAATATGATTATCCGGGAAACGTGCGCGAGTTGGTCAATATTCTGGAGAGGGCAGTGGTTATTGCGCGTGATGAATACATTACAACGGAGGACTTGCCCTTTAAAACGGCATCCCCTTCTCGCGATTCCGGCAAGAAGGCTGTCAGCCTTTTACGGGAATCTGTGGAAGAGTTGGAAAAAAGACTGATTGCCGAATCAATGGAAAAAGCTCAAGATAATCAGACAAAAGCCGCCGAGATTCTAGGCATGTCGGAGCGCATGTTGCGTTACAAGTTGAAAAAATACGGCTTAAAGAATTAATTGATGCATTTTCTAATCTAGATAGAGAACAGCTAAAAAAGGCAGTTCAATATGACATTAGGTATAGCTGATCATTATTTCAAAAAGCGCTTTTTCATTTCTGTAAGTAACGCAAAATGTTTCCTTTCCTCGTCAATAATCTGATCAAGTGTTGCATGCTGAGTTGCCGGCACCAATTTCTTGATTTCATGATAATAGAGGATTGAATCCAACTCACGTTTGATGGCAAAATCAAAAACGGCAAAGGTATCGGTCACCTTGGACAGTTCTTTGTCCATGGCTTCTTTAGTAAAGATTATATTATTATCCACATAGGCGTGCAAATAAGCGCTATATTCCCCCGCATAGCTCTCCGGCGGATTGTATTTTTCCATCTTCGCAAAGATGCCTTCAAAAGTTTTTTTATGAGCAACTTCTGCCTGCGCCAGATGGGCAAAAAGTTTTTTTGCTTCTTCCTGTTTGGCAATCTGTTCGGCAAATTTATAAAAGTTAATGCCGTTTTCTTCAATCCTGATGGCAACT
>JBEKMF010000006.1:0-37069 GCA_050008655.1 Smithellaceae bacterium | reverse complement strand
CCCCAGCCTGGCCACCAGTTTTGTAATTATTCCGTTTTTTTTGGGTTCTCCTATAACTGTTAATTTTACAGATTGTTTTTTTCTTACTTCCGATACAGCCTCCAACAAATAACTCAACCCTTTTAACGGTATATCCGCGCTATTGGTCACGATAATGGAATTTTCCGGCCGCGATCCATTTTGATCCGGATAAAAATACTCATTGTTAATTCCATTATGAACAACGCGGAATTTATTTTCATCAATAGAGAATTCCTTAGCGATATCCTTTTTGGTAAATTCCGATACAGTTACGATATGGGAAAGCCGGCGCGCTACTTTCATCTGCATTTTAATAAAAGTGTACCAGCGGAAAACACGAAATTTCTGATAGATTGTTTTTGCCGTTTTAAATTCCTCCTGTTTATCAACGGTTATCGGATGATGAATAGTTGCTATTGTCGGAATAACTTTTCTGGCGATTCTTCCGACCCCGTAGGAAAGACTCTGATTATCATGAACAATGTCATAATGCATTCTTCGCTTCAGCAGATAGCGGTAAGCTCGCTCACCAAAAGTAAAAGGTTCCGGGAAACTGCCGGTGCAGACATTCAAAAATTCATACATGTTGACCGGATAGATCAGATCCCTTACCTTTTCCGGACGGAAAAGATGATTGGGATTATACATATCGAGGTTCGGCAACTTGTGCAGGCGCACTTTCGGGTCGAGATGAGGGTATGGAGGTCCTGATATTACATCCACATTATGGCCGATATCAACCAATGCCTTGCTTAGATGTTTAATGTAAACACCCTGACCGCCGCACGTGGGATTGCCTCTATAGGTCAACAGGCATATTTTCAGCGGACGGGAATCTTGACGTTTGTTCACACACAGACCCTCTGCACAAGTTTTTGCGAATTTTCCAACATCGTGGCAATTTCAACATCGGTCAAACCCGCGCCACGGGCAATATTTGTTGCCATTTTACTGCCCACGAAATCACTGGGGGCATGAGCATCGTTATTCAAAACAAGCTGCGCCTTGAATTTTCTGGCTATCTGAGCGACATGCCCGTTGCTCAGGCTATGATTTTTTCTGGTGGTAATCTCCAGGTAAATTCCTCTTTCGGCGGCCAGCTTTGTTTCTTTTTCGGTCAAAAGGCCGGGATGGGCTAAAATATCTATAGCGGAGTTAAGCGCCGCCAAATTGGTGCCGGGAGGAACAGGCTCGGCCAAAGTCTCCCCATGCACAACAACTATCTTTGCTCCCAAAATTCTCGCCTCATCGGCAAGCGCGGCTATATCTTTAGGGTGGACATGCGTAAGTTCAATGCCGGGAAGGGCTGTAATATTTCCTTTTTCCGTTATCTTGGAACAAACTTTGACGAGCCGCGGAATAATGAAATCAATATTGGAATGATCGGCGTGATCGGTAATGGCTATAGCTTTATACCCGGCCGCAAAGGCGCGCTGCGCCAACTCTGTGGGAATTAATTCGCCGTCACTGAAAAGGGAATGTGTATGCAGATCAATCATTTATAATATCCTGCAACAGAATTTTTTAAAAATAGTAATGTGACGTTTTTCTTAGCAAATTTGCGACTGAGAGTCAATAAGGATATGGGTGCTTTGAGAATTAATGGTTTATTTGTTTTTTCATGATAGTGGCCGGATTAACATCTTGCTGTGCGGCGGACGCCTACGAAATTGCGATTGGGCAAGATGCCCGTGGCCCGCGCACACCAGCTAGGGGTTAGGTGCCCCCCTTCAATATGTATTGCTCTACAAAATCGAGGGAAGACACAAATCCCTGTATCGTTTTGTTTTCCGACACTACAACGTGATGGATCTTGTTCTTAACCATCAATTTGGCAACTTCGCCCACAGGGGTAGTGGGACTGACTTCAATAGGCTTGTACGTACAAATCTCCCATGCGTGCACTGCCTTGGGGCTTTTCCCAGTCGAGTGGAAATGAAGCAAATCTGAAGCGCTAATAATTCCAAAAAGCATACCCTTCGAATCCACAACCGGCACGGACGATAGGCCGTGCGAATTTAGCAGTTCTTCAATGCGCTCGACGGTGTCTTCCGTATTTGCAGTCTGTACGGTTTTCGTCATTATGTACGAAATTGGTTTATCCATTTTTACCTTTCTGTCTGGTATCTAATGAAAAAATCAGCCAGAGCGTAGCGATCCGGTGAAACGATTTGTTGGCCTTTAATTCATAGTTTTCCATTGTTCTTCTTATCAAAGACATATAGTGCCCTATCAATTGTTGTAAATGTCAGCCCCTTGGTTACGCAGAGAATGATCAGTTGATCAATATAGTCAAAATATACCAATATTTTACGCTCCTTTGGCGTTGAAGGATAAAGTGGATACTTCTTTCCATAAACTGCTCTGTAGGCGTGCCGGTCTATGATTTGAAAGACCTTTGGATTTATGAATCGCAATATGGTTGAAGCCATGGGGAGATCTACACCGTCAAGTTCCATTAGGGCGGCGATTTCCTTCTTGCTTTTTCGATGATCGCCCGCTATCAGGACCTTTAATTCAGCGATTTGCTCAAGAACGTCATCACTGACTTTTACATAACGGTTAACCTTCCAAAGGACTATATCATTTATTAGCGACTGGCCAATTGGGGTATTTTCCAAATTATCAAGCCGTCCTGTAAGTTCCGGCTGATAATAATACTGGTCCAAAAAAATGCTTAAGTTCCCAGAAAAGTCAGATGCTTTTATGATTTTTGTTACTTCTTTATTCTTGCTTTGGCTCGGTGACATTCTTTACACCTGCAATGGCGACCACCTTGTGATGGGCCGTGTGTGGGATCAACTGGAAATTCCTCTAATGGTTTCCATGTGTGACATGTTGAACATTCTTTGCCTTTAATTCCATTTTTTATAATAATTGCCATTTTGATACCTTATCATTGTTAGGGCCAACGGTCGAATTCACCGGCACACCGCAGGACGCCGAGTGAAGCTGGGGGGCCCGAGGATGCGTCCGTTGCAATGAGTAGTTAGCTCATGGTTTGAGAGAGTGTTGCAATAGCTCGATGCCAAGGGTTTTCAAAAGCTCGAATGGAAGGGCGCCGCCTTTTTCCCTAGTGTATTTGACAAGCTTACGCCAGACTGTCTCGGATCGCACTGAATCGAGGAACTCGTGGCCAGCCCAATTGAGACCAAGAACGTGAGCTCTGATGATTCGACCGGTTTTCGTTATTTCGGGCTCAAAGTCAACAAGCCCAGCTTGCGCTAAAAGAAGCATATGGTACATGACCGTGACCCGGTCATAGCCCTCGATCGGTAGTTCAAGCGTCGCTTGGTGTTCCTTACGACTTTCTAGATGGAATAGGATCTTTCGTATTAGGTCCATGTCACGTTTCATGTGATCCTCCTATGAGGCCCAACAATGTTTATATGGATCCTTGCCCACTGGTCTTCGACATTCCGCTTGGATGTCAAGATTCATTTTTTCAAAAGCAAAAAAGTTGCCGATACGCGGCAAATGTTTTTGCCTTTATCATCCGTCACCAGACAATCGCCAATAACAAGGCTTTGGCCTTTTTTGAAGACGCTAGCATCGGCAATAAGCTCCCCCTTATTAACTCCCGCCAGAAAATTGCTCTTGAGCTCGATAGTGGTTAAGCCTTCATCCGGGTTCACTTGCGTCATCATCGCGTGGGCAATGGCCTCATCGGCCAGAGCAACGATAAGCCCGCCCTGCATGGTTTTCGCTCCCTGCAAATATTCCGGGCGCACTGGCATCCGAAATCGGGCATAACCATCCTTCAACTCAACCAAAGTTATCCCCAAATAATCCAGAAAGGGATTTATCTCTTTTTGACCGGCTTTTATTTTTTCCAGATAATCTTTGTAATTATTAATAATCAGCCTCTCGGCATTGGAAATTTTTAAGCGACTACATTGTAAGCCGCCGGATCAAGAGGTGATCCTGCTGGGAATATCCGTGTGCCTAATTCACGGTCCAGAATCAAGATACCTTCTTTGGAGTTTCCTACCAATGCCAATTCGCGGGCAACCTTTTCCGTATTTTTTTCTTCTTCTATCTGCTCATTTAAAAACCAGGAAAGAATAGGTTCGGACGTATAGTCGTTTTCTTCCCGGGATATTTTAGTAAGATTATTGATTTTACCGGTAATAAACTTTTCATGCTCGTAGGCATCCTGCCATGCTTCCAGAGGTGTCTTCCATTTTGTCTTTAATTGTTTTAAATCCTGAAGCGTAACTATGCCACCCCTGTCGATAATGTGGTCATAAAACTTCATCGCATGAATCATCTCCTCATGTGCCTGACAGCGCATCCAGTGCGCCATACCATCAAGACCCTCTTCGTGAAAGTAAGCAACCATCGATAAATAGATATAAAAAGATTCGAGTTCATGTTTAATCTGATCATTCATTGCGCCCCTAATTTTTTCTCCGATCATTTTGTCCATCCTCCTTTCCTAAATTAAATATTAACGTTAACGAAAACCTTTTTTCGACGCGTGTAACTTAACGCATCAGCCCAAACATTGCCAGTGTATTTATACAATATAATTTAACAAATTTTCTAACCTTTTTTCCAGTTCCACTTCAGTTAATTATACACGTTGAAATATTCAGGCGTGTTATTAATACTTACATGATTCAGAAAAAGATAACAAAACAAACAAATAGCCAAAGTGAGTAAAAGAGAAATAATTACTTTTCCCGCCGCATAACGTGAACGGCGGTAGCCTTAAAAGAAGTGATTACAGAAGTTCTCTCTTCCAATTGCAAATCTTCGCAGGAAGGCTGTGTAATATATGCAGTCAATAAAAATCCGCAATCCAAAACGAGTTTATAAAAAACCCCTTGTCGGACAATTTTCTGAACTTTTGCCTCAAAAACATTGCGTGCGCTAATTTTGCCCTGCATTTCTTTGGATACCGTAACATTTTCCGGCCGTAAACAACAATACACTCTTTGTCCGATAGCGTAGCGGCCTACTGCTTCAATGACTTTGCCATTGATAGAAATTCCCATGAGGCCATTGGCGTTACTTTTGACAGTGCCTTCCAATACAGATTCTGTTCCAACGAAGTTAGCTATAAATTCATCGGCTGGTTGATTGAATATTTCTGCAGTTGTTCCCGATTGCACAATTTTACCGCTGTTCATAAAAGCAACATCCTGCGCCAGACGCAGTGTTTCTTCTCGGTCCTGCAACGCCATCACGGCAGTTATCTTTGTTTCCTTTAAAATGTGTTGTAAATCGTCAATGATGGCTTCACGGGAGGGCGGATCAAGAGAGTTGAAGGGTTCATCCAATAAAATCAGTTGGGGTTTAAGGGCAAAAGCGCGTGCAAGTGACACCCTTCTGGCTTCGCCCCCGGAAAGTGATTTCGCCGATCTTTTTCCAAGTTGAGCGATTCCAAAATAATCCAATGATTCGCCAACATGCTTTTTGATTTCATCGTTTTTTACTTGCCGAAACTTTAAACCAAGAGCGACATTTTCGTAAACCGAACAGCCAAGAAGTAAAGGCTCTTGAAAAACAACGGCTGCGTTGCGGCGCAACATCATTCGGTCGAGGCGCGAATTGATCGGCATATCTTGAAAATAAAGTTGCCCTTGCCAGGGCTTCAACAAACCGGCCATCGTTAAAAGGAGGCTTGACTTCCCGGCACCGTTGGGTCCGATCAAGGCAAATATTTTTCCCCGTTCAACAGTAAGTTCACTAATATTCAATACAGTTACGCCACCGCGCTGAACAATAAGGTTTTCTATTTTTATTATATTCTCGACTTTCATCGCGGGCGTTGCCTTTGCTGTATATGGGTAAGAATAAGGTTAACCATGAAAGCAAGCAGTAGTAGTATGATGCCCAAAGCTATCGCCACATCAAAATTACCTTTGCCTGTTTCCATAACAGTTGCCGTCGTCAGCACGCGTGAGTATCCTTTGATATTACCACCGACCATAATCGAAGCGCCTACCTCGGAGATCACTCCCCCAAAACCAGCCATTACGGCAGCCAAAAGCGGTAAACGCGCTTCTTTGATCAATACCCACACCATTTGTAATCTGGTCGCCCCGAGCGATAATATCTGTAAGCGGAGATTTTCCGGCAGCTGCTGAATAGCGGCAAGGGATATACCCATAACAATAGGTGTGGCGATAATAGACTGGGCAATAATTATGGCCGAAGGAGTATAAAGAATTTCTAAAAACCCGAAAGGCCCGTTGCGCCAAATCATAATAGTCACAAAAAGACCGACAACAACCGGCGGCAGACCCATTCCCGTATTAATCAGGCTGATGATAAACCTTCTGCCTCGAAAATTAGCCAGAGCAATCGCAGTTCCCGCTGATACACCAATGACCAGGCTGATAAATGTGGCTGTCCCCGATACCTTCAGAGACAGCCATGTAATGCCCAAAACTTCCGGGTCAAAAGAAATAATCAGCTCAAATGCCTTGATAACGCCTTGTAATATTAATTCCAATCAATGCCTCTGAAAATTCTATTGCTATTTTCCCAAATCTTCCACCCCTTTTCCCGCATCAGGGAAAAACAACGGAGATCCGTATTTATCCACACCAAAACTTTTGATGATGTCTTGAGTTCGTTTGGATACCATGAAATCGGCAAATGCTTTTGCTCCGGCGGCATTGACTTTCGGCCATTTCTCGACATTAACTTCTATTACATGATAAATATTGAGAAGAGCGGCATCCCCTTCCACTAAAATATCCAGGCCCAGGGTTTTCTTAATCGCCAGATAGGTGCCGCGGTCAGCCAGCGTGTAGCCTTTTTTCTCAGCGGCAACATTCAATGTCTGCCCCATGCCCAAGCCTGTTTGCTGATACCATTTCTGCCCTTCAGGATTAACCCCGGCTGCTTTCCATAACTTCTTTTCCTGAGAGTGTGTGCCGGAATTATCGCCCCTGGATACAAACAACGCATTGGCCCAAGCTATCATTTTAAAAGCTTCAGCTGCTGATTTTATGTTCTTTATTTTCGCCTGATCAGCACCGGGACCAACAATGATAAAGTCGTTATGCATAACCAAACGCCTATTGCTTCCAAAACCATCAGCAATAAATTTCTTTTCTGCATCGGGCGAATGAACGAGCAGGACATCAGCCTCACCTTTTTCTCCCATGGCCATGGCCTGACCGGAACCCACGGCAATTGTTTTTACAAAATAACCGGTCTGTTTTTCAAATAGCGGTATCAAAACATCGAGAAGTCCGGTATCTTGTGTACTGGTTGTTGTCGCCAGAATAATATTTTTTTGTTTGGGTGAGGCCTCCGTACTTTGCACACTTGCAGCTACAATCAGCGCCATTAGAAAAATCGTTAATTTAAATGCTTTCAACATTTTCATTACCTGTAAAACCTTTCTTTATTTTAACAGACTGTTAGAAACGATATCACTGATGCGAATAAAGGATCTTGCCGGAATCTTTAAAGTCATAACCGCCGATTTTTTCAACACGCCCCTTAAATGTATCCGATTTGAGTGTTTCAATGAACGATTGAACGCCTGATTGGAAATAAGTAGATTGATCAAGAATCATGTCGAAGCATTCAGAAGTGATAGGCTTAAAGGCAAGGCCTAAAAGTTTTCCTATGGCCGCAGACGCAATTCCAACCTGGACTTCACCGGAAAGAATAGAAAGGCCTACTTCAAAATGAGTGTAAACTTCTTTTTCATACCCATCAATTTCTTCAGCATCAATTCCCAGTTTCTGCAAATGATAATCTAAAAGCAATCTTGTTCCCGAACCTTTTTGGCGGTTGATAAAACTAATTTTTTTGCCGGCAAGGCTTTCAAATCCGGTAATATGAGAAGATTTACTTTGCTGAGACAGAAAACCCAGTTCACGATGAAATAGATTGACCACCACGGGATTAACATTTTGCAGATATTGGGGTAAGTACGGGATATTATATTGGCCGCTTCCGGGATCAAAAAGATGAGATAAAGCAATGTCGGTCAACCCTTCATTGAGAGCTTTTAGACCATTGATACTCCCTGTATTAGCCGAAAAGATGTAAAAATCTGGATGAGATTTTTTTGTCGCGGTCAATAGCATGTCCAAAACAGGATCGTTACTGCCGGAGGCAAGAATAGAGCCGCTGATTCTATTGCTTTTATTTCGTGCCTGCTTCAAGCCCGTTTTAGCATCAGTTTCAATCCATTCATCTATAAATTTTTTGGGGAATATCCATTTGCCGGTTACTCTCGTACAAGGAATTCTTCCGGTTTTAATCAAGGCGTAAACCTGTTTTTCATGGATATCAAGATAGGTAGCTACTTCCTTCGTATTCATCAATTCATCGGACATAAGGCCTCCTGATAAGCAGCTTTTTACATAAACGATGTCGACAAGAACTTCAAGCTATATTATTGTAAATCTTTACTAATTCCTACTTATTATTCCAATAATCATGTTTGCGAACAGTGTAATTATAGCTTCATGCAAAAAATTTCTTGACAAAAGAAAAATAAATGATACACCTGTTTTAAATATTTGTTTAAAGTGATTGTTTCAATTAATATGATTGCTGAAAAAAAAGTAAAACCAAAAGTAGAATCAATACTCGAAGTGGCCGGAGAAATATTTGCCGAACAGGGCTTTCGTAAGACCACTGTAAGGGAAATATGCAAGCGCTCCCGAGTAAATTTAGCGGCTATAAACTATTATTTCGGCGATAAAGAAAGATTATATCTGGCCGTGTTAAAATATTACCGTGAACTTTCTATACAAAAATACCCCATTTCTTTCGGCATCAATGAAACGGATACACCCGAAGAAAAGCTCAGTAATTTTATTCATACTTTTATCTATCGTTTTCTGGAAGAAGGAAAAACGGCATTATTTGGCAAACTTCTTGCCCGTGAATTTACTGAATCTACCGGGGCGCTGGATATTTTAGTGGAAGACTTCATCAAACCGACGTTCATCAAATTATCCTCTATCGTCAGAGAAATTGTGGGCAATAAATCTGCTGACAAAATAGTAGAACTTTGTGCTATGAGTATTATTGGTCAATGTCTTTACTTCCGTAATGCCCGGCCTATTATTTTCCGGCTGCGGAATAAAGAAGGATATACTGATAAAGACATCAAAGAAATAGCCGAACATATAATAAAATTTTCACTAAAAGGTTTGCTTAACTATTAACGCATGAATTATGATCAGGTGATAAAATGTCAAAAAAAATATTAATCAGTGGCATCTTAATTTTATTATTCAGTCAAAAAGTTCCAGCAGCAGATGTAATTACCAAAAATACAAAACTCAATGTGCAGTAATGCATTGACATTATCAAAAAAGGAATAGGTGAAATTAGGTATGATGCAAACAGCGAAGTCTGAAACGCACACTGGATCACATTTAACTAAGGTTCAAAGATTCTTACTTTTTTTCCGCCGCCACTGGGTAATATTCATTGTAACCGGCATCATTATCATTGTGGGCATAATATTTATCGCGCCAAATATGTTGAAGTTCGGTACAAGTAAAAAATCCGGCGATCAGCCTCCACAGCCTGTAACGGCATTAATGACAAATAAAGTTGCTTTTGATGTCTATCTGAAAGGGTTGGGCACTGTCATCCCCACAAACACCGTTACCGTCAAATCTCAGGTCAGTGGCCAGCTAATGAGTGTGCTCTTCAAAGAAGGACAACATGTTAATAAAGGTGATTTGATTGCAGAAATTGATCCACGCCCTTTCCAGGTTCAACTTATGCAAGCCGAAGGACAGCTTGCCCGTGATGAAGCGTTTCTGAAAAATGCCGAGAGTGATCTGGCGCTTTACAAGCAGTTGCTTGCTCAGGATTCCATTGCAGCGCAACAGGTAACGACGCAGGATTCATTGGTAAAGCAGTACCGCGGCATAATTGAAACAGATAAGGGTCAAATCGCCAATGCAAAACTCCAGCTTATTTATGCCCGCGTTATCGCCCCGATTACGGGACGCGTCGGCTTGCGGCAAGTTGATCCCGGCAATATGGTTCAGGTTACTGATCCCAACGGTATAGTAGTGATTACACAATTACAACCGATTACAGTCGTATTTTCACTGCCTCAAGACAATTTGACGATTTTGATGAAACGCTGGAATTCCGGAGTGCCCTTACCTGCCCAGGCCTATGATCAGGAAGGCAAGGTATTACTGGCCAACGGCAAATTACTGGCGGTTGACAATCAGATCGATACAACAACAGGAACAATTAAACTGAAGGCAATATTTGACAATAAGGATAACAAACTCTTTCCTAACCAGTTTGTTAATGTTCGGCTGAAAGTGGATACTCTGCGCAACGCAACTGTAATGCCCACTGCTGCTGTGCAACGCGGCAGTATTGGCACTTTTGCTTATGTGGTCAAAGATGACAAAACTGTAACTGTGAGGATGTTGAAGCTGGGTCCGGCTGAAGGCGATAATGTTGTCGTCATGGAAGGCCTGGCACCCGGAGAATTGGTGGTGACCGTCGGAGGCGATAAACTGCGCGAAGGTACCAAAGTTGAGATTATCACGCCGGACAGTAAAGGAACATCAGTTCGTAATGAACAAACAAAAACTGCCACTGGACAAAAAAAACGCCAGCCTTCAACGTCAAAATAAACTATGCCAACTTCTACTCTTGTTCACATAATTCCTGTTCCGGAATAAGATAGGCAAATGTATGAATCCTTCACGTCCTTTCATCTTGCGTCCTGTGGCTACATCGTTGTTCATGGCAGCGATTCTGCTTGCCGGCATCATCGGTTATCATGTACTGCCCATTTCCGCGTTGCCTCAGGTTGATTACCCGACTATTCAGGTTGTGACTCTTTACCCCGGGGCAAGTCCGGACGTTGTTACTTCCTCCATTACTGCGCCAATGGAGCGTCAATTCGGCCAGATGCCGGGGCTAAACCAGATGTCTTCGACAAGCTCGGGCGGAGCATCGGTAATTACGCTGCAATTCAGTCTCAGCCTGAGCCTTGATGTCGCGGAGCAGGAAGTGCAAGCGGCGATCAATGCGGCCACCACTTTTCTTCCCACAGATCTGCCGATGCCGCCGATCTACAGCAAAGTCAACCCGGCCGACGCACCGATTATGACCCTGGCCATAACATCCAAAACATTGCCGTTGCCGAAAATTCAGGATCTGATCGACACGCGTGTCGCCCAGAAAATATCACAATTGCCGGGTGTCGGACTGGTCAGTATCAGCGGCGGACAAAAACCGGCTGTTCGCATTCAAGCCAATCCCAAAGCTCTGGCATCCTATAATCTCATGCTGGAGGATTTGCGCACGGCCATTGGCAATTCCAATGTCAATCAGGCCAAAGGCAGTTTTGACGGCCCGGAACGCGCCTCTACAATCGACGCCAATGATCAGCTCAAGTTAGCTGCGGAATATGAAAAAGTTATTGTTGCTTACCGCAATGGCGCGCCGGTGCGCATCGCCGATGTGGCGGATGTCCGTGATGATGCCGAAAATGTAAGCCTGGCGGCGTGGCAAAATCAAACGCCGGCCGTTATCGTGAATATTCAGCGTCAGCCGGGCGTCAATGTCATCGAAGTTGTCAACCGTATCAAGAATATCATTCCACAATTGCGTTCGTCACTGCCTGGTTCGGTTGACGTTATCATGCTGACCGACCGCACCACGACCATTCGGACATCAGTGAATGACGTTCAGTTTGAACTGTTTCTGGCCATTGCCCTTGTCGTTATGGTTATTTTCCTTTTTTTGCGTAATCTATCCGCAACGATTATTCCGAGTATCGCCGTGCCGCTATCGCTAGTCGGAACATTCGGAGTCATGTACCTTTTCGGATTCAGCATCAACAATCTGACCTTAATGGCTTTGACGATCTCGACCGGTTTTGTCGTGGATGACGCTATTGTTGTCATAGAAAACATCGCCCGTTATATCGAACAGGGTTTGTCCCCCATGGAGGCCGCCCTCAAAGGTTCGGCGCAGATTGCCTTTACAATTATTTCGCTTACTTTTTCCCTGATCGCCGTCTTGATTCCTCTTCTTTTCATGGGAGATGTCGTGGGCCGGCTTTTTCGGGAATTCGCGATCACCTTATCAGTCGCCATATTGATTTCGGCCGTTATTTCGCTGACGCTTACACCGATGATGTGCTCTAAACTACTGCGGCATGTGCCGGAAGAAAAGCAAGGACGTTTTTACCATCAAAGTGGTTTGTTTTTTGAAAGGACAATTGCCCGTTACGGTAAGATGCTCACGTGGGTTCTTGAGCATCAGAGAGCCACGCTGGTGGTGGCTATTACCACGCTGGTGCTAACAATTCTTTTGTATATCGTCATACCCAAAGGTTTCTTCCCTGTGCAGGACACGGGCATGATCATCGGTATATCGGAAGCTCCACAATCGATTTCATTTTCCGCCATGGCCGAACGTCAGCAGGCGCTGGCCAAAGTGATTCTGCAGGATCCGGCAGTGGAGAGCCTGTCTTCCTTTATCGGTGTGGATGGGACCAATGTAACATTAAACAGTGGACGCATGATGATCAATCTGATCCCGAAGAATAAACGCGACCTTGATGCTTCCGGCGTTATCCGTCGTTTACAGACAAGGCTTGCCACGGCGGAAGGTATATCCCTTTACATGCAGCCGGTGCAGGACCTGACGATTGAAGACAGGGTAAGCCGCACCCAATACCAATTTACACTGGAGTGTGCCGATTCTAACGAACTCGGTCTTTGGACTGGCCGCCTCGTCGATCGCATTTCTCACTCACCGCATCTTACTGATGTGGCCAGTGATTTACAGGATCAGGGGTTACAGGCTTATGTGGACATAGATCGTAATGCCGCCGGCCGGCTCGGCATTACGACTTCTGCTCTTGATAATATCCTTTATGACGCTTTCGGCCAGCGCCTTGTTTCCACTATATTCACGCAATCAAACCAATACCGCGTGGTTCTGGAGGTAAAGCCCGATTATAAGAAAGGACCGGTAGCCCTGAATGATTTGTATATAACCTCACAATCCGGGACACAGGTTCCGCTTTCGGCAATCGCGCGGATATCGGAAAAACCGGCGCCGCTTGTCGTCAGTCACCAGGGACAATTTCCCTGTGCCACAATTTCTTTTAATCTGACACCAGGAGCATCCCTGGGAGATGCCGTCTCGGCTATCGAAAAGGCCGAGCGCGAAATAGGCATGCCGATCAGTGTCAAGACCGGCTTTCAGGGAGCGGCACTGGCTTTTAGGTCATCTCTCACCGGCACTTTGTTTTTGATCCTGGCTGCCATCATAACGGTGTATATCGTCCTGGGCATTCTCTATGAAAGTTATATCCATCCGATGACGATCCTATCCACGCTGCCTTCCGCCGGCGTCGGCGCACTGCTTGCGCTCATGATTTCCGGAAGCGACCTGGGCATCATCGGTATCATAGGCATCATCCTGCTTATCGGGATAGTGAAGAAAAATGCCATTATGATGATTGACTTTGCCCTTGATGCCGAGCGTAAAGAGGGCAAGCCCCCGCGGGAAGCGATTTATCAGGCATGCCTGCTGCGCTTCCGGCCGATAATGATGACGACGATGGCGGCCATCCTGGGTGCGCTGCCACTGATGATCGGTACCGGAGTGGGATCGGAGTTGCGCCATCCTCTGGGCATTACTATGGTGGGCGGTCTTATTTTGAGTCAGATCCTGACCCTTTTTACAACTCCCGTAATTTACCTGGCTTTTGACGGCCTGAGCCGTCGAATTCGGACTAAATTAGGACGTCATCCAGTAATAGCCGATCAAGGCAACGGGACTGTATTATGAGTATCTCCACTCCTTTCATTCATCGTCCTGTAGCGACAACCCTGATAACGCTGGGTATTGCTTTGGCCGGTTTGGTTGCGTTTAGACTGTTGCCGGTAGCAGCACTGCCGCAGGTGGACTTTCCCACCATATCCGTTTCAGCTTCTTTTCCCGGAGCCAGCCCGGAAACAATGGCCGCCACAGTAGCCACGCCTCTGGAGAGATCGCTGGGGCGCATTGCCGGCATCACCGAGATGACCTCGACAAGCTCTCTTGGTTCAACTAGAATCACTTTGCAATTTGATCTGGACAGGGATATCGATGGGGCGGCGCGCGATGTGCAAGCTGCTATCAATGCAGCGCGTAGTCTACTGCCTTCTGGATTGCCCAGTAACCCGACCTATCGCAAAGTAAACCCGGCGGACGCCCCCATACTTATTTTAGCTCTTACCTCGGAGACAATGACCAGAGGCCAGCTCTACGATGCGGCCTCTACTATTCTCGCGCAAAAACTTTCTCAGATAAAAGGCATCGGCCAGGTCTTTGTCGGCGGCAGTTCGCTTCCTGCTGTGCGCGTGGAATTGAATCCAGCCTTGCTCAACCATTATGGAATAAGTCCGGAGCAGGTGCGCGCATACATTGCCGCTTCCAATGCGAACAGGCCCAAAGGTTCCGTGGAAACGGGCGATAAACACTGGCAGATCTATGCCAATGACCAGGCTAAAAAAGCGTCAGATTATATTCCGCTGATTGTATCTTATCGCAATGGCGCGGCTGTGCGTCTTTCGGATTTAGGCGAAGTGGTCGATTCGGTAGAAGATTTGCGCAATGCCGGATTATACAACAGCAAACCGTCCGTTTTGTTGATCATAACCAAGCAGCCCGGCGCCAATGTCATCGAAACGGTCGATCGCGTCAAGGAAATTTTGCCGCAGTTGCAAGCATCCATACCGGCGGCAATCAATTTACAAATTGCTTCGGATCGCACCCCATCAATTCGTGCATCACTGAGGGAAGTCGAACGCACCCTACTGATCTCCATCGCGCTGGTGATTCTTGTTGTCTTTTTGTTTTTGCGCAATATTTATTCGACATTTATTCCCAGCATTGCCGTGCCTGTTTCACTGATCGGCACTTTTGGCGTTATGTATCTGGCCGGTTACACTTTGGATAATCTATCGCTCATGGCGCTTACCGTCGCCACAGGTTTTGTCGTTGATGATGCTATCGTTGTTCTGGAGAATATCTCCCGCCATATCGAGGCAGGTATGAAACCTTTTCAGGCAGCGCTGCTCGGAGCAAAAGAAGTAGGTTTTACCGTGCTTTCGATGAGCCTCTCACTTATCGCTGTATTTATCCCCATTTTATTGATGGGTGGAATTGTGGGCAGGCTTTTCCGCGAATTTGCCGTTGTGCTTTCCGTGGCCATCATGGTTTCTCTGGTTGTATCTCTGAGCACAACACCAATGATGTGCGCCCGCCTGTTGCGATCGAAAGAAGAGCTCGGCACAGGCTGGTTTTATCAAAAAAGTGAGCAGATATTTGAGGCAGTTCTCGGCTTTTACCAGCGCTCGCTTCATTGGGTTCTGCGGCATGGCCGGCTGATGATGGCTATACTATTTGTTGTTATTTGCCTGAATGTTTTCCTTTATATTAAAATCCCCAAGGGTTTCTTTCCTCAGCAGGATACCGGGGCTCTGGTCGGCACGATCCAGGCCGATCAGAGTATCTCTTTTCAGGCCATGCAACGCAAGCTTATCAGCATCATGGACATTATTCGTTCCGATCCGGCTGTTAACAGCATAGCCGGATTTACGGGAGGCGGACAACGCAATTCCGGCTTCATGTACATTAATCTGAAGCCAATCCGTGAACGCAAGGCTTCCCCGGATCAAGTAATAGCCAGGCTGCGCCCCAAGCTTGCCCGCGAAGCGGGGGCCAGGCTCTATCTTCAGTCGGTGCAGGACATTCGCGTCGGTGGCCGGGCGGCCGGAGCTACCTATCAATATACTTTGCAGGCCGAAGATCTTGCTGAATTGCGGTTATGGGAGAAGCGCATCAAGGATGCATTTAGCACGCTTCCCGAATTGACGGATTTAAATTCAGATGAGCAGGATAGAGGATTGCAAAGTTCCGTTACCTTTAATCGTGATACGGCCTCGCGTATGGGAATCACTCCGGCACTTATTGATACGGCATTAGATGATTCCTTCGGTCAGCGTCAGGTATCGACAATTTACAATCCTCTGAATCAATACCATGTCATTATGGAGGCTTCACCTCCCCACTGGCAAAGCCCGGAATCCCTCAAAGATGTCTACCTTATTATCCCCGCCAATGCGGGGCTTCCGAAGGGAGCGCAGGTGCCCCTTTTGTCCTTTGCCAGTTATGGGTTGACCAATACGCCGCTTGCCGTCAACCATCAGGGACAATTTGCCGCATCCACAATTTCTTTTAATCTTCCTCTGGGAGTGTCGCTTTCTCAGGCAACAACGGCTATCCAGAAAACAATGGCCAATCTCGGCGTTCCCGGTTCTGTCAGAGGAAGCTTTCAGGGAACGGCCCAGACATTTCAGCAATCAACACAAAGCCAGCCATGGTTAATTCTGGCGGCAATAATTGCCATATACATTGTGCTGGGCATACTCTATGAAAGTTATGTCCACCCGGTTACGATTTTATCCACATTGCCGTCCGCGGGCGTGGGGGCCTTACTGGCATTAATGTTATTCAATACGGAGTTCACCATCATGGCTCTGATCGGCGTTATTCTACTGATCGGCATCGTCAAGAAGAATGCCATTATGATGATTGACTTTGCTCTGGACAGGGAACGAAAAGAAGGGAAAAGTCCTGAAGAAGCAATATTTGAAGCCTGCTTGATGCGTTTCCGGCCGATCATGATGACGACGATGGCGGCGCTTTTCGGCGCCTTGCCTTTGATATTGCTCACCGGAGAAGGTTCCGAATTGCGCCGACCTTTGGGAATTTCTATTGTGGGCGGACTGATTGTCAGTCAGATTCTAACGCTATATACGACTCCTGTCGTTTATTTATATCTTGATCGTTTCCGGCTGTTTTGTTTAAGGATATTGCGACACAGAAGTGACCGATTGCCTAAGCAGGTTCTAGAGCAAACTTAAAAAGGATTATTATGAAAAAATTATTAATATTACAAATTCTTCTTGTTGTTTTACTTATAACATCCGGCTGCTCTGTCGGACCCGATTATAAACGTCCCGACGCACCGGTACCATCATCTTACAAGGAACTAAAGGATTGGCGGGAAGCCCTGCCCCGCGATCAGGAAATCAAAACAAATTGGTGGGAAGCTTTCGGCGATTCTACACTCAACTCTCTTGCCGAACAGGTCAATGTATCAAACCAGTCGATTGCGCTGGCGGAGTCTCAATATCGTCAGGCCCAGGCGCTGGTGCAACTGGCTCGTGCTAATTACTTCCCCACTGTCAATGCGGGGGCATCCTATACCCGCTCACAATCGGCGGGCGGAGGGGTGGTGTTAGGCGGAAGCTCCGGCGTTATTGACCAGCATCAGGTTTCTCTCAATGCGGCCTGGGAAGTGGATTTATGGGGGAAAGTGCGCCGGCAAGTGGAATCGAGCACTGCATCTGCCGAAGCATCTTTTGCTGATTTACAGGCTATGCGGTTATCAATACAAGCAGAGCTCGCCCTGAATTATTTTCAGCTCCGTATTTTGGATGCGCAAAAGAAAAATCTTGAGGAAGCTGTTGGGGCTTACGAAAAAGCTCTGGAGCTTACTCAAAACCGCTATAATGCCGGTGTCGTAGCCAAGGCCGATGTCGCGGCAGCCCAAACTCAGCTTAAATCCACTCAAGCTCAGGCTATCGATGTCGGTGTGCAGCGGGCGCAACTGGAGCATGCCATTGCCATCTTAATCGGCAAACCACCGGCTGATTTTTCTCTGGCGCCCGTGACATTTGCTCCGCCGCAAATCAAAATTCCCGTGGCTATTCCTTCCGATCTTTTAGAGCGCAGGCCGGATATTGCTTCAGCGGAGCGCAAGATGGCCGCGGCCAATGCGCAGATCGGTGTGGCCAAAGCGGCATATTATCCATCGATTTCTCTTTCCGGGTCATTAGGATATGCAAGCGCAGAGCTGGCGAGCCTGTTTACTTCACCCAGCTTTTTCTGGGCTTTAGGACCGGTGGCTCTGGCCGAAACCATATTTGACGCCGGCGCGCGTAAAGCACAGACCGAGCAAGCAATTGCCGCATATGATGGAACAGTAGCCTTCTACCGGCAAACAGTTCTTACAGGATTTCAAGATGTTGAAGACAACCTGGCCGCTCTGCGCATACTTGATGGGGAAGCGCAAATGCAGGAGCAGGCGGTAAATTCCGCTCATGAATCCGTGACTCTGACGACCAATCAGTATCGGGCGGGAGTTGTCAGTTACCTGAACGTTGTTACCGCCCAGACGATTGCCCTGACCAATGAAAGAGCGGCTATCACGATCAGCGGCCAGCGCCTGGACGCGGCTGTCCTGCTCATCAAAGCTCTTGGCGGCGGGTGGAGTACGCCGGAAGCGCCTGGTAGCAATCAAAAGTAAAATCCGCTTGACGCCTGGAGCTATGAATAAGAAATTTAGAATTTATGTATTATAAGTCTTTCCCCAAAAATCATCATCACGATGACCAATAAAAAAATATGTATGGTTTTCTTGTAACTATAGCAAAATATTTTCCCCTTATAGGCAATTTGCTCTCTTTGCCTATGCTGGAGCCTTTTTATGGACAGTAACATTTTTGATTCTAGGATACTTCTTAGGGCGCGAATTGCGTCTTATCGCTCATTTTTCGAACCGTATTTTCATACCTTTAATCATCCTGTTAGTTCTGTTTTTATTTTTAATCATGTATCTGAAGAAAAAAACATAAAGGATTACAAAGCAACGAATGGATTCAAATAGTAGCGGAATAATATTCAATAACCTTAAAAGTTTTAAGTTTATATTCCGCACTTTGCAATACCGGAATTATCGCCTTTTTTTCATCGGCCAATTCATTTCTCTCATCGGCACGTGGATGCAGCAAATAGCTGTAAGCTGGCTAGTATATCAAATGACTCATTCGGCGTTTCTATTAGGACTGATCGGCTTCGTCAGCCAAATCCCGACATTTGTTATTTCCCCTTTTGCCGGTGTGTGGTCGGATCGCTTCAACCGGTACCGTATGCTCATTATGACCCAAACACTATCTATGATCCAGGCAATGGTTTTGGCAATCCTTGTTTTATCCGGTGCAATTTCTGTTTGGCAGATAATTTTGTTGAGCTTGTTCATCGGTTGTGTAAACGCGATAGATATGCCTACCAGACAATCATTTGTCATCCATATGATTGATGAGCGCAAAGACCTGAGCAACGCCATTGCTCTAAATTCCGCCATGTTTAACGCAGCCAGATTTTTGGGACCATTCATTGCCGGCGTTTTGATTGCTATCGTCGGTGAAGGTATTTGTTTTCTCATCAACGGTTTAAGTTATATTGCTGTAATTTTGGCTCTATTAGCCATGAATGTCAGCAATATGAAATTTGGATTTAAGAAGTCCAGTGTTATCAAAGAGCTAAAAGATGGCTTTACTTATGTCTCTGGTGACACGAAAATTAAATCCATTCTTTTACTGGTAGCTCTTACCAGCATAATGGGAGTCCCTTTTATTGTCCTCATGCCTGCTTTCGCCAAGGACATATTACACGGTGGCCCTCATACGCTGGGATTTTTAATGTCCGCACTGGGCGGAGGAGCATTGATGGGAGCTTTTTATCTTGCAGCACGAACGGATGCGAAAGGCCTACGAAAAATAATAAATATGGCTGCCCTGCTGTTCGGTATCAGTCTTATTGGACTTTCTTTATCGAACTACTTATGGATTTCTTTATTAATGATATTTATTGCCGGTTTCGGCATGATGGTGCAAGTCGCTTCCAGTAACACCTGGTTACAAACCAATGTAGATGATGATAAACGTGGCCGAGTGATGAGCTTTTACGTAGTTTCTTTTATGGGTATGGCACCTTTTGGCTCTCTACTGGCAGGAAGCATGGCTAGAGCCATAGGAATCTCCAATACAATTTTTATCGGTGGAACCGTTTGCATACTTGGTGCTATTTTATTCCTGAAATTGTTTCACCGTTTCCAATACTAAATAAGTCGTTATTTTTTCAACAAATTTTTTATTTGTGTATTTTGTAAAAAAGGCGCTTCACCACAGATTAGCGTAGAACAAAGAAAAGAATTCATATAAAAATTTACATGAACAAACATTACCTGAAGAGTCTAAGATAATTATATTGACCTTACACCGGATTTTAGGTATTAATTCACACCCCATGTGCATTTGATAATATTAATATGTTCTTTACATAATTTTAAATTGTTTTTTAAATATGTTTTAATAGTGCAACAGTTGTAAACAGCTCAAAAAGGAGGAATATAAAATAATGAGCACGGAAATAAAAGCACCCATGACCGGAAAAATCGCCAGCATAGTTGTTCACGTGGGTGACAAAGTCAATATAGACGACGAAGTCGTTATCATGGATGCCATGAAAATGGAAATACCCGTCTATACGCCAGTTCAGGGAACAGTTAAGGGAATAAAAGTTAAGGAAGGCGATTCCGTAAAAACAGATCAAGTTCTAATGATCATTGGTTAAAAATAGACACCTGCATGGCGAAAGCTTTTTTGAGCCACCAAACTGTTTACAAGAACCATTCTTAGCCGCTTGAAACAAGTTGGACCATTTATGACATCAATCTGCATAAATATTATGGACAAACTACGAGCAGCGCTATGTGGTTATTCTATTTCCTATTTTACCATATTCTATACGACTCTACATAAATAGTTCGCAAATTTACGTATAACTCTCTACTCGTCTGTTGAACAGTAGGCGTTTGTAGATAGAAATAATATAGGGTGATTATTATGATTAACCGTAAGCAACCAGTCCATCCGCTCGGAACCAAAGCCAGTGTTCTACTGACTAGTGTCTTTGGACCCTATGCCCAGGATGACGAATACGGTAGCCGGAAGATCAACCCGATGGAACTTTATGAAAATCAGGTAACCCGGGTTCAAGGTGGATTTTCCCTGCGCATGTTTCACCGCTCCTTCGGTCTGATGATGATTCAAGCCAATCTGGAAGCTCCTTGCACATTTATGGATTTTCCCACACTTGACGGCTTCATTGAAGAAATCAGCCATCGGACCTACGACATTATCGGTATCAGCTCTATTCTCCCGAATATCGGCAAGGTCAAGAAGATGTGTGAATTGATCCGGCAGCATCAGCCCAAAGCGAAGATCGTCATCGGCGGGCACATCACCAACAAAGAAGGTCTTGATCAGATAGTTGATGCGGACATTATTGTTCGCGGCGAGGGCATCCGCTGGTTTCAGCGTTATCTCGGACAGGATGACAAGGCTCCCATCAAACACCCTATAACCCTTTCCGGATTTGGCGGGCGAATGATGGGTGTCCGTCTGGGCCATCGGCCGGGCGGCATTGCGGCTATTCTGATTCCCTCTGTCGGCTGTCCCGTCGGCTGTAATTTCTGCTCTACTTCGGCGTTGTTCGGCGGCAAAGGCAATTTCATCAATTTTTATGAGACAGGTGATGAACTCTTTGAAGTCATGGGCAAAATAGAAGAAAAGCTCAAGGTGCACTCCTTTTTTGTCCTGGATGAGAATTTTCTCCTCCACAAAAAAAGGGCACTCCGCTTACTGGAGCTGATGGAAAAAAACAATAAAAGCTGGGCCATATTCGTATTCGCCTCTGCAAGAGTTGTACGATCCTATACCATTGATCAATTAGTGAGACTGGGTATCGGCTGGATCTGGATGGGGATGGAAGGGGAAGAGAGCACCTACGATAAACTAAAGGGAGTAGATACACGCGCCCTGGTCAAACTTCTGCAATCTCATGGTACCCGTGTCCTGGGTTCCTCAATTATTGGTCTGGAAAACCACAGACCCGAAAATATAGATGCGATTATTGATTATGCCGTCAGCCACGAAACTGTTTTTCACCAATTTATGCTTTATTCACCCGTCCCGGGCACCCCTCTGTATGAAAAGCATAAGCAGGAGGGCACGCTATTGCCGGAAGCGGAATTCTCTTATGCCGATGGTCACGGACAATACCGCTTTAATTACCACCATCCCTATATTAAAGACGGACAAGAAGAACAATATCTTTTGGATGCTTTTTTGCGTGACTATAAACTCAATGGTCCCAGCTTGCTGCGCCTGATCAGGGTGCTGCTCAACGGGTGGCAGAGGCACAAGGATCATCCGAGCAAACGGGTTCGGAAACGTATTGCCTGGGAGGTATCTCCGGTTCGTTCCATGTATGCCGGCGCCGTATGGGCTATGCGGAAATTTTATCGCCAAAATAAACCGCTTCAAGATAAGGCCGATAAATTACTGCAGGATATTTATGCCACGTTCGGCTGGAAAACGCGCCTCCTTGCGCCTCTCTTGGGAAGCTTCGCCTATTTTACACTAAAGAAGGAAGAACAGCGGCTTTCTGCAGGTTGGATATACGAACCCAGTTGTTTCTATGAACAAAATCCGGAAGCACAGGCTCTGGAGCAGTCCAACAGCTTTTCCTGATACCGGGAAACCCGCACAAAATAAGTTGTCCTATTAAAATAAAAAGGCATTGCGCAAATTTCGCAATGCCTCGTATTTTTGGTGAGCCCTGTCGGGATCGAACCGACAACCTACTGATTAAGAGAGTGAAAAAGAGTAATAATATCAATTACTCCTGTCTAATAACATAAAGAAATATAAAGAAATATCTTGAATCCGTATTTGTCTTGTTTTCTGTTTTTTCATACTGTTTTTTAAGAGTTTAGTCACAATTTGGTCACATTTCTAATCTTTCTAAGATAGCAGCCTGTAATCATTTTATTAAGAAGGCAAGTCTGTGTTGTCAGCTACCTCAGAAAGCGAGTCTAGAAATTGTTTATAATTGACCTTAAAGGGGTGGTTTTTTATACCTACCAGAAAATATAACAGGGGTTAAATAATGCTGCTGCGAAGAGCCACTATTATTGTTGCATTATAATCTTCCGCGTACAAACGTTTGTACACGGAATGGGAGTGAGGGATTTGTTGGTAGAATATAAACTTTTAATCACTTCTTCCTATTATCCCCACATTGCTGTTTTGGAAAAATATTCAACATTACGAATGCAAATCCTTATGCTGTTATATAATTCAAGATGAAGGGCTTGTTGACAATTACTTTGGATAAATCTATCGTTTTTTGAACGAAATTAAATTTGTAATTTTTTTTATTTTCTGGAAATACATATCAGATATATTAAACGTTAGGCACGAGGGATAAACGTCTCACTTATCGTGAGACACATACAGAGGTGGAGTAATTTGAAATGTCGGATCAGGAAATCGGAAAGAAATTAGTCGAAAGGAGCGAACTTGAGCTGTTTATAGATGCCTATGAATGGATAACCGGCGGAGCTTTGAGCATAATCGAAGCCGATGAAAGCCCAGATTTTATTTGCGAGCGTCCTGACGGCAGTCGAGTGGGTGTTGAATTGACGAAAATTACCCGTGACAAGAATGTAATCTTCGCTGAAAAGGTTCTCGATAGGAAATACGAGATTGACGCTTACGAGGCATCCGACTATATCCACTACTTACTCGAAAGGAAAGAAGAGAACCGAGCGACGAACTATGTCCTAAAAGTGGCAAAAAACATCCTAGTACTTCAGCTCGTTGATGGTACTCTTGACAATATCATGTGGGTTTTTGATGGGTTGCAAAACGATTTTGTTGACCATGGCTTCGAGGAAGTATGGCTCGCTGATTATTCCGGGTATAAGGCATATGGTGATATTGAACTTTTCGGTCTTTATCCTGAATGTTGGTGGGGTTACCACCAGCGTCCATGCCCATATCGGAAACCATACGGATGAAAAGTATATAACAAAACGTTGGAGCCGATCGCTTACGCTACGGTGATTTCTTCGTTAGGGCAAAAATACAATGAAGACACAATCTGAAAAATGGTTCGAAGATTTTTGTGCCAGATCAGGCATCGAATGCGAACGTATAGAAGAAAAAAGCAATAAGACGCCTGACTATGAGTTAACAATTGATGAACAGAAAATCATTGTTGAAGTAAAAGAGATCACTAGAAATAAGGAAGAGCAGGAATCAGATCGGCTTTTATCAAAACGCGGGTATGGAAGCGTTTTGTCAAATACTCCTGGCGAACGTGTGCGAAAGAAGATTTCTGATTCATCTGCACAAATAAAAGCACGCACACAAGGTATAAATCCAAGTATTTTGGTGCTTTGTGATTTGAATTATGAATGCGGTCAAATTACTGGTCATCTACATCCATACAATATCAGAGTTGGAATGTATGGCCTTGAGCAGGTGCACTTTGCAGTTCCAAGAGATCATTCAATTAGTCCTTATCCTACTGGAATGAGCTATGGGCCAAAGCGTAAAATGACAAAAAACCATAACACAACCATTAGTGCAATTGGGGTATTATCCACACCAAGTCAAGATAAGGTTGTATTAACTGTATATCACAATAAATTTGCAGCCGTGCCCCTTGATCCGCAGTTTCTAGCCAAGTTATGATATTGACCAGTTCAAGCTTGAAGATGGGTTACCAAATAATACAGCAAATTGGGGGAAAATTTATGTTGAACCTTTGAAATGGTAATCCTCAGCTTTTTCCAATCACCAATTTCATTGACTTGTAGGTGAAACAAATAATCTCTTTCTTCCTGCAAGTGAGCATTTAGGTTTTTTCACAGACATACTTCCTTTCAATCCGTAATAAATAAGCCTTGCATATTAATTTGTTAATTTTTAAGATAGACAATGACATTACCTGAAGCCATTACAAATATTCTCTTAGCCGCTGCCAAACCGCTTACTCCCCAGGAAATACGGGAGGCTATCAAAAATAAGTATCCTCAGTTTTATGGAACACCCTCCCAGAAGCGTAATGTTGAGAATCTTCATTACAAGAACATAGATCACGCACTTCTAGCCCATATCTATAGTGCTATCAGGAATCAGAAGAACTTCTTCTGCGATAACAACTCAAAGCCAATAAAAGTTTCGTTGCAGACTGGAGAGGTCGTACATAGATTCGATAGAGTAGGAGTAGTGCAAAAAAGGGAATGGAGGTCGTCTATTGTTAGCCCTGAAAAGTTAAGAGAAAAGATTCCTGACTTACTCATAAACTGTGAAAAGTATCATAACGCTTATTATAAGGCCGAACCTTTTCAAGGCCCGAGTCTCTATTTTCACCAACGCGCCATTGAAACACATCATTTGCCTGGATCCCTAGCACATTCGGAATATGTGTACGCTACCTTGGCATCATGGGGAATGCATAGGATGAGTAAGCGTGGTTCAAAGATGAAGAACTTTGATACTTTTCATCATAGTATTGAAGCTCTGGAAAATAAATTAATTGAGGCACAAACATTTGACTTTAGGGAAATGAACGACAGAAAGTGGACACTTCTAAGAGATATATTTCAAAGCATTACTGTGATGGCCAGTGGGACAAGTATAGTTGGCAACTCAAAAGCTATGCATCATATATTACCCAATATCGTTCCTCCTATTGATCGTGAGTACACTCTTTGGTACTTACTTGGCAACAAGAACATAAAAAACGATTTAGACAGTGAGTGGACTCTCATGAAAGATATCATTTCTGGCTTCTTTATTCCTGTAGCTTCTAACCGAGATTTTGAGATGACGGCTTCACGATGGATTGCGAGAAAGGATCAATATCCTTGGGACACGTCACTTATGAAAATAGTGGACAACCTTATTATTGGTTCAAAAAAAGTGATAAGATAACCACCAGCTCAGTGATCACCATTTCAAATAGTAATCCTCAATTCTACAAAAACTGCCCACTACTGAAACTTAGTAGGTGTTATAAGCAATATTTTCTTAAAAAAAGGGTATATTTACCCTTATGCGTATTCTCTTAAATATATTTTCTTAAAAATACCGGTTTATTTCATGGGCACTTGATTCTGTGCGTTACAAAGTTTCAGTTGTGAGAATTTATTTAAACTGAGGATTACGGACCGAAATGGATTAACGTTCCTAACCTTCAAGCCACCATGGCACGGGAACACCTAGACATAAATCGTCAAACGGCATTTTCCCCTTGTTGCTGGGTTCATTATCTAGACCACGTGCTACACCCTCAGTCACACTCGCAATCCATTTAAAGGGGAAATGAATGCTCCTGTACAAAGTAGTACCTCTATTTTCATTGACATACGAAATGGCGCTATCATTAATGTGCGCTATTGGCCTTAGTGAATCATGATCCTTTGCTTTCTGGCCAGTCCTATACTCATGCGCATAGCTACAACGAATCTGTTCATAGAGAAGGTGAGCATAGGAATATTTTCGTATTTCAGAAAGTTTTAAGTTAGGACATAAGCGAAGAACATCCGTTTCATTAAGATCGACATCTTCGGTTAAATAATAAGCAATGTTAGAAATGCCTAGTACTGAATTAGAAACTTTGCCATCTTGCGCTAACAGTGGTTTGCTCACTTTTTTGGGGTCTACCCCTAGTGGGTATCTTGTAATGATTTCAACAAAGCGTTTTTTATCTATATTATCGCCAGGCCAGGCAATAGCAGACATTGCGCTAATAATTGAACACAAAATGATGGAGCCCTCCGCATAAGTACCATCACAACAACCATCAGCAATGGCTCTAGCTGTTTTGATTTTTTGTTTCACAAATGATTGGTAGGAAAAAGACATCATTCACCTCATTAACTCTAGTGTTCCTTTATCCTAACGCTGCTAATCCACTTACTTTCAAAGGCAATTTTACCTTTGCCGTTATTTGAAGTGTGGCCACCGTCTTCCCCTAGATTTTTAAAAACCGTATTTCTCTTTTCTCAATCGAAACGCTTTTTCTCCGCCTTCCATTATTTTTGTAATTTTATCCCGAACTCCTGCAATATCTATGGCGCCCTCTTTTTTGATTTCGCCATGAGATTGGTCACCAGAAATCCTATAGTCACAACATGCAACTAATTCTGCATCACCATTGACAACTATATTAGCGTTATGGCTTGTAAAAATTAGTTGACGCTTCTTTTTTGACTTGCAAATAAGTTCTGCAATTTCAGATACCATTTGATTATCCAAATCATCTTCAGGTTGGTCGATTATCAAAGGAGGTCCCTCTTGATTAAGAAGCACGTGAATTAGAGATGTGGCTTGTTGCCCTGCGGATGCATCTGCAAAATCAATGTATTCTCCTTCCCTTGTCTTATACTCAAACACTGGAATATCTTCCAGTTGAATCAGATAAAGATCGATATAATTGTTAGCATTGAGTTTTTCTGCTGCTTTTTTCAAATCATTTGCCGTAAACCCAATAGCAGAAAGTTTTGGAGTATGAGGGAATTTATCAATGGAATCATTCTCCGCGTCGAAGGATGCGAGAAGTTCAAGCTCGGATAAAAGTTCAAGCCATTCTTGTACTGGTGCGAGTGCAGATGAGATCGTATCACAAATTGATTCAATCTTGTCTTTTCTGATATTAGAGCGTTCAAGAATGTTTCGAAGATTTGACCGCAATTTGTCGATGCCTTTTCCCCGCCCTAAATTGACACGGAGATTCTTGTCCGACAGAATGTCCAACTGTTCACACTGTGCTTGAATGAGGTCGGCTCGCTCCTTATGAGCTGAAATCCATTGGTCTGTAAGTGCGGTAAAGCTCTGCTCTTGATCACCCAATTTATTAATGAGTTGTTTTTTCTCTGAAATGGATTTGCGGATTTCTTTACTTCTTTCTTCAAGTTGTGAAATTTGATTTAGTGTTACTTGTTGTGATGAGGACCGTACCTTTGCTGAATTGTATTTTTGGTTGTGTTGTTCGAGCATTTGTAGCCACGTTTTTCTTTCACCAACCAAGTTTGACATTTCTTGACTGTTCTCAGAGATACGCTCCTTCATTTCCTTCAATTCTTTTCTCAATGCCGTGAATATCTGAGTAACGCTGGCATTGATTTTCTTAATGGTTTCCTCAGAACCAGGTGGAAGAACGCTTTCCACAGGTATGGGTGTTGGTAGATTTTCTAATTCGTTATGTAACATTTCTATCGAATCAGTTGCTGTCTTAAGTTCTGACATCCAACCCTCTGCCAACTGAGCTGCAACGGAAAAACTTTCATGGGTTTCAATAGTGGCACGGTCATCATCAGTAATGCCCTGAAGATTTTTCCGCAGTTTCTCCACCTGTTCCGTAATTGACTTAAGTTCAACTTCGTTTCGCTTTATTTCTTTTTGCAGAAGTTTGCTCTGCATTCTTTTTTCGTAGGATGCTCTAATATCGGTTTGAAGGTTTTTAAAAGCTAAGCCAGACTCATCAAGTTGTTGCCTGATTGGACTGTATACAAGTCTTTTTAGTTCTGCATTACTTACACCGACACTACTTAATTGTTTTTGGCTGTATGCTTGGATAGGTAGTAAATTCCTGATATTCTCTTCCGTGCAGTCTTCAAATTCCCCGTTACCTATTTTGAGTAGTATTTCACTAGAATTAGCCTTTCTTCGAACAACATGTGGTATTTCATTCTTCATGAAGGAGACCTGAACCGTTGCATCGAAAGGTAGGAGAGTTTTCTCTATTAGTTTTTTACGCCTTTCCTGATAATTGGGTAATTCTTCATCCTCACGGGACAAATCTGGATACTGATCACACAATCCCCAACGAAGGTATTCGAGTATTGTTGATTTCCCAGTACCACGTCCCCCTATGATGGCATTATATTGTTGATTGAATGAAAGATACACATGACTAAGAAATTTACTATTGGAAACATCCAAAGTTGTGATGAAAATTGGCGGCAATACCGGGATATCTTGGGAAATACGAGATTCCTTGGCCAGACATGCTTGCCGCAAAGCTTCTGCACTTGGTTCCGACCATTTAATCCAAGTTGTATATTTCCCTAGGTCTTCGTGGGTAGCTTTCCTGTTATCTGATGTTTGTATAAGAGCGATTGACTTATAATTGTACTCTCTATTCTTACCATTGATTATATCCATATTACCGTTGCCTAGTTGAGTAACCGGGCCATCAAGATACCCACCAACACATGGCATTGATTTATAAAAATCATAAAAACCACTTCGCAGTATTGACTTGTTGCCTCTTTCGTTACATTGCGGAAATACAATGAATCTATCACGTACATAATCAAGACTGTTTAGCTTTTCATATAAAGCCTTGAAGTTTTCAGCAACCGCCTGTGGTATTGCGACGACATTTGCTGTCTTCGATTCTGTATCTGGGTTCGCCGTTATGGACAGTAATGCTAGAACTCCTGACAAGAGGTTATCAGGAAATGTACTATCAAGGATAAGGAGTGCTTGGCAAGGTGGCGACGCCATTGTCAATTCTAAACCAGGGAAGACGATAAGTTGCTCTGCCTGCGGTATCGGTTGCCCTGCATCATCAAGCTCAGTCGACGCGGCACGTTTGATGTAAGGGAAAAAAGTAAAATCATGGTGATCAGTCACGGCTATTGCGTGAATTTCGTTCAGCCTGCACGCATGTACCAATGATTTAGAATAGGTAATTCTTTCTTCATCTAAAACTGCACTGGCACCGTGCCAATTTATGTCACGCGGAGTATGAACCTGAAAGTCGCATTTGTAAAAATGTGCCCCTTTATCCATAAATTATACTCCTTTATCTTCCACGATTTTGATTTCGTCTTCGCTGAGACCGTAGAGGTTATAGACTAACTGGTCGATTTCTTTTTCGTATTTTTTGACTTTTGCCTGCTTGCTAAGGTTTTGCAGATAGTCGTCGGATTGGGTGAGGGAAAGGATTTTATCTACTATTACTGTTATTTGAGCCCACTTCTCTCGAGACGCCATTCGAATGGGCAAGTGCTTGATTAATGACGTTTGATAACGATAAAACCCTCCTGCTTGAGGGACTGTATTTTTCTTGTGATAATAATTTAAAAGTGAAGAGTTCAGCAATGCCAATACAAATTTATAGGTTTGTAGGTCATCTTCTTTAAGTATTATGCTATATACTGTTGTTGTTCCTATAAATCCCTGCAAATCAAGTGCAAAACTGTTTTTGCTTGCGTTGTCTAAAGTAACTATTTTTTTTACCTTAAAGCGTGAAAGATTCCTTTGGTTCCAAAGTTCATACCATTCTTTGTTTGAGTTTTCAAAATAATCGCGCCCTGCTAATTCCGCTCTCTGTGACAAAAGATATGTATATGCTTTGGGATAATATTTTTTAAGTGAAAGCTCCGATATGACATCCCCCGAGTTATTATATGGATAAATCAAATATTTACCGGACCAACCAATTCGATATCCTGAAATATCTTTTCCCTTTAAAAATGGCTGAAGGATTTCTTTTTCTATTCCCCATTCTTGAATACACTTTCCGTCAATTATAAAAACGCTATCTTTGCCAGTAGAAATACCTTGGTAAATTCCTAGAGAAATCTCTTCTAATTCTTTCCCTGATGTTCGCATCTTTGTAAATATTGGATCATGTATACCCTTTTCAAAATACCAGGGTGTTGTGGATAAATCATCACTGTCTACAGTGATCACTCTGGAAAAATTCGTTGATGATTTACTATGAAGTATTTGAGTAATTTGTTCATTTGAAATGGCTAAATTATTGTAGACCTTCTTATATAGAAACCTGTATGAAGCATGCTTTTGTTTTGCTAACATGAATATTCCAGTGTAATTCATGGCTCCTTCAAAGATTTGAAGATCCGAAAAGTCCACTATTTTTTCTATTGCACAATCTTCCTCACAAATAAATTTACGAAGCATCTCGCCATAATTACGTTGCATAAATCTTGTAGGGCAAATGTAAGTTGAAAGACCTCCATATTTCAGCAGATAGAATGCTTTCTCAATAAATGGTATATAAATGTCATATTTACCTCTAGTTGTTTTAAAATTGTTCAATATAGACTTTATTTTTTTATCAAGATTCTTAAATTCGACATAAGGCGGATTCGCAATCACTACATCAAACCCGCCTCTTTCATGAAACACCTCCGAAAAATAGACCTCAAAGTCAAACTCTTTATGCCCGTTGGTAATCCGCTTTATCAACTCATCGATCTGCTTTTTATAGTTTTGCTTTTTGGTGGGGTTGGTTTCGTTGAAATAGAGAGGTTTGATTTTTTCCAGGTCAGCAAAAAGTTGGTTGTTAAAAAGATTTTTCTCCACACCCAGCAGAGAATTGCCGCAGACAATTTTGTAATCTAGGTTCGGCAGAGGCCTGATATTTCTTATATCATCTTCATCCACCACCAGCGATAGCCAAAGCCGAAGTTTGGCAATCTCCACCGCGCCTGGGTCAATATCCACGCCGTAAAGAGAGTTTTCAATACAATCGCGTTTAAAATGATAAATTGACCTGTCAGTATTTTTGACGAAAGTGGAGAGTGTATTTCTTGCCCGCACAATCTCGCTCATCATGCCTACAGGGAATGCACCGCTGCCGATAGCCGGATCGCATACCTTAATTCCGGCAAGCTTGTTGTCTATTTCTGTCGCGTTATTGCGTATGCTATCTGGAAGCTGCAATTTGTAATCAGATGTTTTCTGATGACCATCTTTGATCTTCTGCCGTTTTATTAATGCCATTTCTTCGTTATCGCTCAAGCGTTCGCCGTAATGAATCAGGGTTTCAAAATCTTCCTTAGGAATTGCAGGGATTTCCTTGTGTTCAATTGTTAAATCAAGTTGACCTTCTTTACCGATATTGCCCAGCAAATCGGTTTGCCTTACGCCTGGTTTCTCATACGTGACCATACCGCCATTACACTGGCAAAAAAGATAGTTAATCAGGCTTTGCTGACACATGTAATGAACGATTTCGCGCGGGGTATAATAGACACCAAACTGTTTATTGAATTTACTTTCTTCTCCTTTTTTACCGCTCTTCAATGCTCTTCTGTATTCATCAAAGTTATCGGGACGGATAGCGTTGAATTTTTCATAGGCCTTACCAAGAAGTTCCGGGTCGATAGCGACTTCTTTTTCCAGCGGTTCATCTTCTTTGACGGTAAAATTGTAGCGGTCGAAAACATCGAGAATACCATCACCTTCATCCCCTGCCTTGGTTTTATGCTTATTAGAAAATAGCTCGTTGGGAATTAAAATATCCGTATGCACCCAGTCATAGTTATTCAGCGGGTCAAAAAGACCACCATTGAGAAATGGGATCTTGCAGTTGAAACGGCTGTAATAATGGTCATCATGGCTGCGATCAATGCGCAAAGCATCATAAAATAAAGGTTCTAGGATATCGTTGAATAAATTTTTGTAACCGCCGTGCTTTTTCTGAAAAAGCTCGCGCAGAAACTGCTTGGACCCTGTGCCCCAGGTTTCGTCTCTGGCGACACCGAACCAGCCTTTTTTTTGTAGGAAGTAGAGAAAGACAATCTGGCCTAAAAGTTTTTTAGAAAAATCAACGGTGTTGACACCATTTTCTTCAAAGTTATTTTTAATGGTTGCATTCTTGGCAACTATTGCATCCAGCGCTTCTTTGACACGGAGAAACAAATTACGGTATTCGATGAAAAATTCTTTAGTGACGGTTTCAATATTGAATGCTTCTTCCAATTCGGCAAGGGTTGGCGATTCTTCATCATTTGCTAGGATGTCGACCAGTCGTCTCTGTGCGGTATGACTTTTTTCGCTGACACCCACTAAAAATGACCAGCGCCGAGCTGGGGTAAAGTCTTTTTTCACTTTCATTTTTCCGGATGGAGTCTGCTCAAACGTGTGATCCATCTTGACAAGTGAAAAGCGCCAATCCGCGTTATCGGGGGAAACAAACGCAACTAAAGCTGCTTCTTTTTCATTTGAACTGCCGTATTTTCCCTGTAAATAACCAGCAACAAAATTGCGTTGATTCATGCGGGCGCGTTCAAGAGAAGTTTCTCTCTGGAGCTTTATGATAAGAATATCAATTCTGTTTTCGCCATCGTTATATTTACCTATCCTCTCAAGAGTGCTTATATTTTGTCTGTAAGCTTCAGGCAGGGATTGTCCATGATAAGCGAAGGGTGCCTCTTCAATACTATTCAGGAGATTTTTGATAAAATGGGTAAATCTGTTTTTATCGAAAGGTTTTTCAAATGTTTCTTCAATAATATTTTTTGCTTGCTGTTTGTCCATCTTAATTCCCGCTTGTTAGATACATGGACAAAATGACTTCACGCTTACCCAATACTTGCGGATTCTGCTCTGCATAGTGCGCCTCCAAAAGTCGCTCTGGTATGTGCATTTGGAGTGTTGCCAAAACTTTAAACGGATTGGCCAGCTCCGCTTTTAATTTGTTGAGCGCAGCTAGTGTTTCTTTTGTTGTCTGCTTGGGCAGGCCGCCTTCTCTGAGCTGACTTAGAACTTTTTTAATATATAATTCCTGATCATCAGTAAACTGCTTGGTATTCTTTAAAGTTACCTTTAGAATTCCAAGAATCTGGATAGCGCTGTCTCTACCACGTTTGCTTTGTAGTTCGATCATTTCTTCCGTTGTGGCAAAAATAAACGCCTCTTTGGTTTTATCCAGCATATCGTAAAACATTTCCGGCAGTTTTTGTTTCTTTTCATTTATGCCACTTTCGATAATTCCGGCAGCGGACAGAAAATCAAGTTCCTGTGCTTCGTCCTTGTTTTTGGCTATGAAAAATTTCTGAAGCTTGCCACGCCGGAAATAAGTAATCAGTGATTCTTTATGCTTATTGTCTGTCTTTGCCGTGCGTGCTTTTTTCGGCAAGCGTTTTATGGTCTCAAATAAATCAGGTTCCTTATCACGAAGGTCTTTAATAACTTGTAGATATTTAAGTTCGCTTTCCTCGTTTTCGTCTTCACCGGTAAGTGTTTTCTTCGATACTAAACGATTGAATAATTCGTGTGATCCAACTGGTTCACCTTCAGTCAATAGCGCAGCATCTCCGCCAAGTAAAGTTAGGAAGGCATTGATCTTTGCTTCCGCTGATTCACGCAGTTTAATTTCGTCATTGCCTTGCTGTGACGGGAAGAAATTAAAAGTGTAAATCTTGTCGAATTTTGTATCTAAGCGGTTAATCCGGCCAACGCGCTGCATCATTCGTGTAGGATTCCAGGGAATGTCATAGTTTATAACGACATTAGAGCGGTGCAGGTTGACACCTTCGGAAAGAACTTCAGTTGAAACCAAAATGCGGTAATCATTTTCGGGATAGCGTGCTTTATCATCGAAGTTTTTAATAACAATATCACGTATAGATTCACTTGATCCGCCGTTATAGCAAAGAGCGGATTTGGGAAACTTCTCATTAATGTTTTTTGATAGGTATTCAGCGGTTTCTTTCGATTCAGTAAAAATAATGAGCTTACTTTCTTTAAGAATTTTATTTTGCGCTAGTTGTTGAATAAACTTGATTAGCTTCGGATCTCTGGTTATTTTCTGCCATAATATTTTAATTTGGCGCAATATTTCTAAATCGCTTTTCAAGTCGGTGAAAAAGTTTTTTTCATTATCGGCACGGAATTCCTCAGAGCTGTATTTCATAGCCTTTTCTTCATCTATGAGTTTTTGAATTGACGCATCATCGTCATTTTCCAGCAACTCAAATATCTTGTTTGTGTGCTTCTTACTGACATAAACATTACCTTTTTCAAATTCCCTGATAAACATTTCATAAGAATAAATGAACCTATCCACTGAATTTTTAAAAGCAAAAAAACTGCTCTCCAGCCTTTTGACCAGCAGAATCTTCATGAACTTGCCCATGTTTTTCTGGGATTGCTCCTCAAGCTGATCAACCTTACCCGTATAATACAGCATGGGCATATAACGGGCGTATTTGAATCGCTTCGAGATCAGCTCAATGGTTTTGTTGAAGACATCATCTTCCGTTTCATCTAATTCGTAAAATAGCGGTTCAGGATTTTCGACATCAGGAAATTTTAAGTTTTGCTTGTTTAAATCAGAGGCAAAATATTTGGCAATTTCTGTCCGTGTGCGGCGCACCATCAAATACTTAAGAACCTTTTCCCTAATTTCCGAGGCATTATCTTTTACTGTCTGAATGTATTGGTCATGGTCACGCTGGCGATCAAGATTTTTCAGCCGTCTGGCGAGTCCATTAAAAAAAGCCTCCAGATCAGGCAAGTTGGGAATAGTGCTTTTCTTTGATTTTTGGAATAGTTTAATTTGGCTTAAAATATCTTTGGGTGAATTGTTATATGGCGTTGCTGTAACAAGAATAACTCTTTTTCCACGGCAGATTTCCGCTAGTTTTTCATAAGTAATGTTTGTTTCTGTGCGGAAGCGATGGGCTTCATCAATGATAATATTTCTGTATTTTTCTGTTCCACGGCCTAAGATGTCATCCAGTTTTCCGATGGACTCAAAATCGGCATGTATTCTGAAATCAGAGAAAGCGTTTCTCCATGAGCCCGGATTGCCTTTTTGCAAAAGCATCGGCGGAGCTATAACCAGAGTGCGACCATCTATCTGTCCGGCAAGTAAAGTGGCGATGTATGTTTTTCCTAGGCCAACAACATCGGAAACAAAGACGCCGCCATATTCCTCCAGTATCTTTTTAGAGTTTAATACGGCTTGTTCCTGATATTCCAGTCTCTTATATTCCTCGGGCAGATACTTGGCAAATACTTCATTAGATTGGCTTAACTCGTCTTTAAAATATTCATACAGAAGTTTTAAATAAAGCTGATAGGGTGTTATGTTTAGATTGAGCCAGGTTTTATCGTCAATTGTCTGGATATATTTTTCGCTGACATCAACAGAATGTTTCCAGAGCTCTTCAAACTTTTTTCTAGCGAATTCATGATCGGTGCTATTTTTTAATTCAACATTGAATTCGAGATTATCAACCAACCCGGCCTGAGTTAAATTACTTGAACCTGTTATAACACGGCCAACATCTCTATCGCCTTTGGTAAAAGTCATGATGTAAAGCTTCGCATGAATATTCTGCGAAGGATAAGCTCTGATTTCTAACTTCTTGCTGTGAATCCATTCGATGAATTTAACGATGCCCTGTTCGACATTCCGATTATCTTCGGAATCTTCCATCTCCTTTTCAATCAGTCCTTCGATTTCTTTTTTCGTTTCCGCATGGGAAAATTGGAGTGATTGCTGTTGTTCTTGCTTCGCAGTATTTAATAGATCATGAGTTTGCTTGTCTGTACTGATGCCAATAAGGATTCTGATTTTTTCCGTGTTTTCTAGTGAATTATAAATTGCGTGGAAACCGCTAGTATAAAAATAGCCGACAAGACAATCGAACAGCCGGGAGTCTTTAATCAAAACCTCAAACCGTTCTTTTAAGTGTTTCCCTTTTTCATTGGTAATGAATGTAAGGTCTGTGGTCACTAAATACCCCAAAAATAACGACTATGCCTCACTCGCGGAGTGCTTTTAATAGTTTTCCCTGTATGACAACAACCCATTTAAAAGAATTAGTGCTTTTATATACTTGTTTAACCTGAAAATCAAAGAAATTGAGTGCCTCTTTTTGAGGATTGATAAGATAGCCCGCAGAAAGAATTGTGTCACGATTGACGACTTGTGGACAATACGTAAAACTATGTAAACGAGTATTTTTAAGAAAATATACGAAAGAGAAACAATTTATATTTAACCTGTATTTTTTAGAAAAAATTTGCCCTTATAACCTTGTCAATATTTTTCGGTTTGGAATTTAATTTATAATTATGATTTAAAGTGGCAACAATTACGGTAATTGTTTTATAACCAACTAACTAGCGGCGCCCATAAATTTGCTATAAGGTCAACACGCCTCTCCGTATGATTAAGTGATTTGTTCACTTTTTTTATTTTAATTCTGACGACCAGTTACGGCCTTTTAAAAGATTAGCTAGTGATGAAGAGTCCTCTGCTTTTAAACGGCCGATGTTAAAATATTGGTGGTTACCAATCATACCACCAGTCGTATCTTTCATGAACTCACTATCATGTAATGTATCAAGAAGGAATATACGTGTTGGGTATTTACCAGGGCGAAGAGAAGCAACCTTATTCTTTGCCTCTAAAAGCAATTCAGATGTTTCCTCTTTTACATTTTTCCATAACAATTTTGCAATAGATAAAGTTTCGACATCCACCACTGCTCGAATTAATGCAATTTTTTCAACTTTCTTTTGTTTAT